>JBEKNX010000133.1:0-10579 GCA_049522375.1 Acidimicrobiales bacterium
GCCCTCAGGCGACCCCCCCGTGGCCCGGGCGCTGGCCTTGGGCGGCGCCACGGTAATGGTGGGGACGTGTTCGTGGACGGACCCGACTTTGACGAAACAGACCTCCTGGTACCCCAAACGTTCCATGAGCGCGGCGGACAGGCTGCGCTATTACGCCGGCCAGTTCCCTTTGGTCGAAGCGGACGTCACCTATTACCGGCCCCCGACGCGGGAATTGGCGCGCTCATGGGCGGAGCGCGTCCCGGACGGTTTTTGCTTCGACATAAAGGCATATGGGTTGCTCACCGGGCACCCCGTGGACCCAGCGGGGCTGTGGCCGGACATTCGCGACGAGCTGGCCGCCGACGCAGCCGGCAAACGGCGGGTTTACCTTCACCATTTGCCCCCCGACGCGCTGGAAGAAGTGTGGGCGCGCTTCGTGGACGCGCTGAGCCCCTTGCGTGACGGCGGCCACCTGGGGGCCGTGCTGTTCCAGTACCCGCCCTGGTTCGTGCCCCGGCGCTCCAACCGCGACGAGCTCGCCTGCTTGCCCGAGCGCCTCGGGGGCACCCGTGCCTGCATCGAGCTGCGCTCGCCGAAGTGGTGGGAGGAAGACGAACGCCAGCGCACGCTCGGCCTCCTGCGAGACCTCGGCTTGGCCGCCGTGGTCGTTGACGCCCCACCTGCTTCAGGGCTCCCGACGGTGCTGGCCAGCACGACCGACGACCTGGCCGTTGTCCGCTTCCATGGTCGCGCCGACAGCACGTGGACCGCCCGCAATGTGACCGCGGCCGAACGGTTCCGCTACCTGTACAGTGAGGCCGAACTGGCGGACTGGGCGGACCGGGCGCGGCGCTTAGCTCAGATGGCGTCCAGGGTGCACTTGCTCATGAACAACTGCTACCAGGACTACGGGGTGCGGAACGCGGCGCAGTTGGCCGCCCTATTGGCCGGTGAAGCCAGTGGCGACTGAGCCGGCGAGCCGCCGGCTGCGGGCCCGTCCCGAAGCCGGGGCGGTGCCGGGCGGGGTGCCGGGAGCGGTCCTCAAAGCGACGAACATCTGCCGGCAACGTTCGGGTCAGCTCGTGCTGGGGGGTGTTTCGCTGACCCTTGGCCCCGGCGAGCGCATGGGCGTGGTGGGGCCGAACGGCATCGGGAAGACGACCTTGCTGCGCACGCTGGCGGGCCTGGAGCTGCCCGACACCGGCACGGTGGAGGTTTCGCCGCCGTCTGCGGCTGTCGGCTACCTGGCGCAAAGCCGTCACAGCTCTGGCGACGAGACGGTCGAGCAGTATTTGCGCCGCAGTTGTGGCATTGCCGAGGCGGAGCAGGCCATGGGCTCGGCCCTGGCCGCCGTCGCCGGGGGAGACCTGAGCCCGGCCGCACAGGAACTTTACGACCGCGCCCTGGCCCGGTTCAACCAGGTCGACCCGGGTGGTTTCAAAGAGCGGGCGGCGGCCAGGCTGGCCGCCCTAGGGGCTGGCCCCGACCTGCTCCAGTCGTCCATGGCGACCCTCTCGGGCGGGGAGCTGGCCCGGGCCGGGCTGGCTGGGCTCACCTTGTCGCGCTTTGACATCTCGCTCCTGGACGAGCCTACCAACGACCTCGACTTCGACGGGCTCGAGTCCATCGAGCAGTTTGTCCTCGGTTTGGGCGGGGGCGCCCTGATCGTCTCCCACGACCGCGCCTTCCTGGCCCGGACGGTCACCTCGGTGCTGGAGATCGACCCCCGTACCCGCAAGTCGAGCCTTTATGGAGGCGGGTGGGAGGCTTACCTCGAGGAGAAGGCGCTCATGGCCGGGCACCGGGAGGAGGCGTACGACAAGTACCGCCGTCACCGCGAAGAGCTCGCCCAGCGGTCCCAGCGCGAGCGCCAATGGGCTAACAGCGGCACAGCACGGGAGCGAAGTGCGCCCAAGGACAAAGACAAAATGCAACGTGACTTCCGGGTCAACCGGACCGAGCAACTGGCCGCTCGCGCCCGGCGCACGCAGCGGGCGCTGGAACGTCTGGAGGAAGTCGAAAAGCCCTGGGAACCCTGGCAGCTCCGCTACGCGCTGGCAACGGCCCCCCGGGCCGGCACCGTCGTGGTGTCGCTCTCCCGGGCGGTGGTGCAAAAGGGCGCCTTCCGTCTGGGGCCGGTGGACCTGCTGGTCGAGTGGGGGGCCCGGGTCGCTGTCACCGGGCGCAACGGCGCCGGCAAGACCACCCTGGTGGAGGCGGTCCTAGGCCACATCCCGCTCGTCTCGGGCACCCGGGCCATGGGCCCGAGCGTCGTCCCCGGCGAGCTCGCTCAGCACCGCGCCGGCCTGGTGTCCCCCGGCGGTGCCGCCGCCCCGGCCGAGCGGCTCTTGCCGGCGTTCTTGGGCCTGTCTGGGCTGGAGGTGGCCGAGGCGCGTTCGCTCTTGGCGAAGTTCGGCCTGGGCGCCGAGCACGTCGACCGGCCGCTGGCGACGCTGTCGCCGGGGGAGCGCACGCGCGCCCAGCTGGCGTGCTTCCAGGCGGTCGGCGTCAACCTCTTGGTGCTGGACGAGCCCACCAACCACCTCGACTTACCGGCCATCGAGCAGCTCGAAATGGCCCTGAGCTCCTACGATGGGACGCTGTTCATCGTCTCCCATGACCGGCGATTGCTGGAGGACCTCCGGGTGACCCACCGGGCCGAGGTCGAAGATGGCCGGGTCGAGCTGGCCGCCTGCTAGCCCGGTGCCCGGTTCAGTTGCCGAGGACCCGTGCCGTTGCCCGCCGGCCCCGTTTTTTGACCACCTCGATGGCATTGGGCAACTGCTCCTTTATCTCCATCGAGTGCGTGACCACGAGGATCTGCCGGAACCGCCCCCGTAGGCGCTCCAATGCCAACAGCATGCGTGCCCTGCGTTCTTCGTCGAGCGGCCCGAAAACCTCATCGAGCACGAGCAGGCCGACGGTGCCTCCGGCTTGGAACCTCACGTGCTCGCTTATGGCCACCCGGAGAGCCAAATTGGCGAGGTCCACCTCGGAACCGGAGAACCGGCCCAGGTCATAGGAGATCCCGCCGTCGCAAATGCGCAACCCGTAGGTTTCGGGGTCAACTTCAAGCCGGTCGTACTCATTGTCGGTCAACTCGGCGAAAAGCTCGGCCGCCTGCACCGCCAGGCGGGGCCCTACGGAGGCGACCACGCTGTTGCGAAAAGCGTTGAGCAGTTCGGCGGTGCGGCTCAGGTGTACGGCCGACGACTCCAGCTCAGCCAGGCGGGCGTGCTGGGCCTGGGCTTCGGCCCAGCGCTTGGCTTCGGCCTGAGCTTCAGTGGCGGCCGTGGCCGCGCTCAAACGCGCCGCCCGGGCCGCCAGGTCGGCTTGTTGGGCCACCGTTTCGGCTTCATGCAAGGCCTTTTGGGCGCTGGCCAATGCCGCCGGGTCGAACCCGAGCGATTTAACCTTGGCCCGCAGGACCTCCAGCAAAGACGCGGCGGCACCGGCTCGTTCTGTGGCCTGTCCCAACGAGAACTCGGCCTGCGGCCGTCTTTCCAGGCGGCCCCGTAGCCTGCTGGCCTCGGCGGCGGCCTGCCGGCAGCCTTGTAGCGCCGCCTGTGCCGGTCCCAGCACCGCCATTACCTCCTCGGGCGCCGGCACTCCTCCGCCGGCCATGTTCAGGGAGCCACCGGTCTCGCCGAGGGCGCTGATGGCCGTCGCCAGCCGGTCGGCGGCCGCGGCCCGGCGCTGGCTGACCTGCTGCCATTCGGTGAGCGCCTCCCGGGCACCGGCCACCTCCTGGGCCCGGCGCTGCAGGCTGGCCAGGGCCGCCTCGGCCGCCGCCGTCGCCTGCGCCAGGGCCTTCTCGGCGGCGGTCAAGCGTTCCCCGGCCCCCTCAACCTCCGCGGCGCGGTGGGCCTGGACCTGGGCGAAGGCACCCCCGAGGGCCTGGCCGCACAGGGGGCAGTCCTCGTCCTGGGACAGCGAGGACGATTTGGCCAAAGCCTCCTGGGCTCGCTTCAGTTCGGCCGCCGCCGACCCCCGCCCGGCCTGTGCCGCCCCGAGGTCGGAGCGGGCGGCCATGGCGGCCCGCTCGGCGCCGGCGAGGGCGTCGTCGTCCGGTGGCGGAGGAGCGGGCGCCAACGGGACGCCGGCCAGGGCGTCGACCGCCTCGGCGACGTCGCGGACCAGTGCCACCCGACGCTCGAGCACCGGCAGCCGGGCGCTCTCGGCCTCCAGTGGACCGAGCCTTTCCTCTGTGCCGGCCAGCTGGGCCAGTTCGGCGGAGAGCTCCTCTACCTGGCGGTTGGCGGCGTCCATTTCCGAGCGAGCTGACTTGCCTTCCACGACGAGCACATCGTGCTCCTGGCGGGCCCGGTCCAGCCGGTCGAAGCTCGCTTTGGCGGCCCGGGCGGCGTGCTGGGCCGCCGCCACGGCCCCTTCTTCCTCGACGGCCGCGACCTCCATGGCGCTGGCGCGCGCCTCGGCGTCGGCCGCCGCCACCTTGGCCTCTTCGGCGTCAGGCAGCATCCCCCGAAGCCGGCCGTGCTGGGCGCTCACCTCCCGGGCGTCGGCGCGCGCCTTGTCCCGGGCCACGTCGAGAGGGGTGACGCCCAGCAGGGCCAGGACCAGCTTGCGACGGTCGGCCGGGCTCTGGCTCGAAAAGGCGTCCAGCTGCTTTTGCTCGGCGAAAACCGAAGCCCGGAAGGCACCGTCGTCCATGCCCAGGACCGAGTGCACGTAGCGGCCGGTGTCCCGTACCCCTTCGGCCATGGCCAGCCCGTCGCAATGAGCCTCGGCCCGCACGGTGGCATTGACGCCTGTGATCGTCCGGCGGACGAGGTACACGTGCCCCTCGTGCTCGAAGGTCATCTCGGCCACGCACTCGGCGTGGGTGCCCGACGAGGTGACCTCCTCTTTGCCCGTACGGGCCTTGCCCCACAGCGTCCACAGGATGGACTCCAGGAGAGTCGATTTGCCGGCGCCGTTGGGGCCGTACACGCCCACCAGGCCCGGGGGCAGGAGGAGCTCAAGCTCCTCCTCGAAGACCCGGTAGTTGCGCAGGTAAATCCGGTCGATCAGCAAGTGCCCGGTGAGCTCCTCTTCCTAGCCCGCCGACTCGACGGCATCTTGGAGGTAGCGGTGGCCCAGGTCCCGCACCCGGTCACGGTCCAGACCGGTGAGGTCCTGGTGGGTCAAGAAGGAGTCCCATTGACCTCCCAGCGTTTCCACGCGGGGTAGTTCGGCCGGGACCGAAACGTCCTGGAACTGCGGTTCCAGGCGCAGGTCCAGCGCGGCCCCGGCGACCTCGCGGAGCAACTGGCGGTCCAGCAGCCGGTAGGCCTCGGGGTCGACGCCCTCCAGGTAGAGGCGGGCGACCGCCCCTTCGGGCACGGTGGCCGCTCGGCGTAGCACCTGGTCGGAAAGCTCAGAAGGAGACAGGCCGAACGCGTACACGCTCTCCAGGGTGACAAGTGGCCGCTGGCCGGCGAGGGCGATGTGCCGGCATTCGCCACTGTCCGTGTCGAGCACGACTATGCCCTTGGGCTTGTCGGGGTCATCGGCGAAGCTGAAGGTGTCCGTCGAGCCTGCGTACCAGATGCCGTCGGTCACCCGGGCATGAAAGTGATAGTGGCCCAGCAGGACCAGGTCCGACTGGAGCGTCCCCAGGTCGATCTCGATCTCGTTGATGTCGGAGTGCTTGGGTTCGAGCTGCTTTATCCGGGGGTGAGTGATGAGCAGGTTGGTCCGGTCGGCACTCCGTGACGCACTCGCCTGCCCGAGGGCGTCGAGCGTCGCCTCGGCGCTCAGCATCTGGGGTACGGCGTGGACGACGAGCCCGCTGCCCGGGACGTTGACCTCGAAGCGCTCATAAGCGAGGCGGCAGGCGAAGTGGACCTCGGGGAAGGTGTCGGCGAGCGCGGAGTAAGGGCTGCCCCTCCCCGGAAGGCGGGGCGTGTCGTGGTTGCCGCTGATCACGACCGCCTGCACGCCGTGGTCCCGGATGCTGGCCAGGGCGCGCTGAGCCACTCTAAAGGAGCGGTAGTGCGGGGCGGGATGGTCGAAGATATCGCCGAGCCAGATCACCAGGTCGGGCTCCTGAGCGAGCGCCAGGGCGACGGCCGCCTCGAACGACCTCTCGAAGTCCCACTCGCGCTGGTTGACCCCACCCTCCACCGTGTAGGGCAGGTAGGAGCGGCCCAGGTGCGCATCTCCGATGGCGGCGACCTTCATGCTGACCAGTACAGCACGCAGCGGTGACCAGGACAGGGAGCCTGCGCGGGACGAGCCGGCCCGGACAGGGGCCATGACGGTCACCGCGGCATGGGAACATGGCGGCGTGGTCACTCGCCCCGCCGCCCCGTTGCCGGCTGGGCAGTCTGCCCTCCTTGTCTGGCGGCGCCAGCGTCGGGCGCGCTTGCGCCGGCTGGTCCTGACCGTCGTGGTGGCCGGCGTCGCCCTGGTGGCCGCCACGATCTGGGCCGGCGCCCACTTCGGGGCCTGGCCGGAGCGGCCCGGGGGATGGGTGTGGCCCGGGTTGGCCGTCGGGTCGGCCACCTTCGCCTTGGTGAGCTGGCCGCGCCGTGACCCCGACCGCTGGGCTCGCGGCGCGGCGGGCGAGCAGGCCACGGCGGCACTCCTGGCCCGCCTGGCGCCGTCGCGCTGGACAGTGCTGCACGACTTGGCTGTCCCCGGCAGCCGGGCCAACATAGACCATCTCGTCATCGGCCCTACCGGCTTGTGGGTGGTGGACACCAAGGCCTTCCGCGGGCGCGTAGAAGCCCACGGGGGCGGGGTCAGAGTGGGCGGCGTGCCACTTTCCACGGCGGCCGTGCGCTGGGAGGCAGAGGTGGTCTCCGACCGCCTGGCGGTGCCGGCGCGGCCCATCGTCGCCCTCCATGGTCGTGGCCTACCTCGCCGCGCCCGCCGTTGCCAGGGCGTCAGCGTGGTGGCGGCCGCCCGGTTGACGCGGCGCCTGCGCCGCGGTGCTCTACTGCGGCCGACGCTCAGTGCCGGCCGGGTGAAGGAGATTTCGAGCCTCGCCGAGCGGCAGTTCGGGCGCGCCGGCGACTAGCTTTTTGGGCCTGTTTCGCACGGCACCGGCTAATGTCCAGGGGGAAAGCGCCTTTGTCGCCCGATGGCCCCATTGAAAATGTCACGCCCCCTAGCCTTTGACCCCATCATCGAGGCCCGCCGGCAATGGTCCGCGCACGGCTGGCAGGACTCGAGCGACGGCATGGCGGCCATTACGTCGATCGTGCGCGCACAGCAGGTCTTCCTGGCCCGCATCGACGCCGTACTGCGGCCGTTGGACCTGACCTTTGCCCGCTACGAGGTCTTGATGTTGCTCCTCTTTTCCCGGAACGGGTCCCTACCCCTCAACAAGATCGGGGCCCGGCTGCAAGTGCACCCGACCAGCGTCACCAACGCCGTCGACCGGTTGGAGGACCAGGATCTCATAAAACGTGTGCCGCACTCGAGCGACCGGCGCACGACGCTGGCTGAAATCAGCCCCGCCGGGCGCGAACTGGCGTTGCGGGCTACGGCGGCTCTCAACGAAGAAGTCTTTCGCCAGCCCTCGATGAGCCCGGAAGACCTGGGGAAGTTGACCGAGGTCTTGCAGCGCTTTCGCCAGAACGTGGGGGATTTTTCCCGGCCGGGCCCGGCCAGCTCGACCTGAAAGGCGCTGTCGGCGCCGTACGACCGTCCGTGCCCGAGCAGTCCTCGTCAAAGGGGCCCCCCGGCAGCCCCGAGCGGGCTCAGTCCACCAGGGCGGACACGTTGGGCGGGGCCACGGCGCGAGCCACCGGGGCCGGGGGCGCCGAGCGCAGGACCTCGTCATAGAGGTGGACAAGGGCGGGCACAGCGAACGGTGCCTCGAGGTTGACGAGCAGGCACTCGCCCGGCATCAGGGCCTGGATCTCGGGACCGAGGGCCGAAAGGTCCTGCTTGGCCGAGGAGCGCAAGATGTTGCGGTCCTTTTCGTCGGCTAAGCCCAGGACGAAAAAAGTGTTGAACTGGCTCAGGAGTTCGTCGTCGAGCAGCTTGGGCTGTTGGGTCACCGCTAGCAACCCGACCCCGAACTTCCTGCCCTCCCGGGCGACGCGGGGAAAGACGTTGGACTCGCGGTCCTTGTTGGCCGAGAGCACCCGTTGCGCCTCTTCGAGGGCGACGGCCACCACCGGCAGTTGCCGGTGGCGCTCGGGGTCGCTCAAGAAGGCTCCCTGCCATTCTTCGAGCACGCGTCGGGTGAGATAGGAGGCCACCAGGACCTCCTCGGTCCCCCCGAGGCCGCTTACGTCGACGAGGACGACCTTGCCCTGGAGCAGTTCGTCGAGTACCCGCCGGCCGACGGAGACCGCCGGGTCAGTAGAGATGCAGGGCAGGTCAACGATGCGCCGGGCACGCCGGTGCACGACCTGGAGGGTGTTGAGGGCCACTCTGGCCGAGAGCTCGACATCGCGGAAGCCGGCCAGGTCTTCCAGCCGGGCGAACTCGGCCAGCCAGGCCAGGCCCTCGCGCCGGCTTGGCCCCGCCGGCGCCCCGGCCGGCGCCCCGTTGTCCTCCGCGGTCGCCGGCGCACGCCGGGGAAGGGTGGCCGAGTAATGCCGCTCCAGCTCGTGCAGCGCTTCTTCTTGCGGCCGGCTCCACTCGTAGGCGGTCCTCAGGTCGTCGACCGAAAGCTCGGCCAGGCTGATCCGCAGTGTCGAGGTGTTGGGGAGGCGACGGTCCGAGTACGTGCGGAGCGCCTCGGCCGCCCATGGGTGGCGGGCCAAGGCGTTGCGGTGTTCTCCGTGAGGGTCGATGACGAGGAGGCCGTAACGGCCATTGGCGGCCATCACACCCGCGGCGAGGACCTGCAGGAGATTGGACTTCCCCATTCCCGTCGTGGCGAAGATGCCCACGTGGCTGGCCAAGGTCCGCCCCGGGATCCCCACCGGGAACTCGACCACCGTCTCGCCGCTGCGCAAGTGGCCGACCGGGAGGTCGCCCATGCGCTCGGAGAGGAAGGCGAAGTCCTCCGGCGTGGGCGAGACGACGCGGGAGAACTGAGTGGGGAGGCTTTTTGGCTTCCTGAACACCGTCCGGGTGGCGCCGGGGGTGACCGGAGGCGCCAGGTAACCGACGCACCGGCATTCCGCCAGCCGGTAGGTCCTGCGTGCCTGCTCGTGGAGGGTGTGGGCACCACTTTCCCCCCGGGCGTCGTCGGCCAGCAGGGTACCGGCGACCCGCTCGGCCCACCCCGGCTCCCGGTGCTCGGTGCCGTAGCTCACGTCCACCACCCTGAACAGGTAACGGCGCCCCGTCGCCTCGTCCTCGCCGACCAGCAGTTCGCCGAGGAACAGGTCCTCTTCGGGCGCGGCCCGGAACAGCACCTCGAGCACATTGCGACCAAAGAGCCGGCCCCGGGTGTGGGTGGGGAGGCCGGCGGTCACGAGCCGGCTGCTCAGGGGGGGTCTGTCACGTCCCCAGCATCGCAGGTCCCCGGGCCTGGCCCATGAGGCTTCAGGCTCGTTCCATGAGACCGTGGCGGTCGGCAAAGGCGCGGGTGCGGACCTCTTCGGGCAGGCCTTCGCCGTCGAGGGCGCTTTCCAGTTCGCTCCAGACGTCCTGGCGTGCCCAGCCCGGGCACGATGCCAGGCGGTCGGCGACCGAAAGGGGATAGGGGTAACCGGGAAAACCGGCGTCGTCCGCCAACACAGACAGTTGCCCGAGGACCGCGGCGGCGTCTGCGCTGGCGGGGATGTCGATGCGGAAGGCGAAACGGGCGTCGGGGTCGAGCCGGGCCACGACGACGACCAGGCCGGGGCCGATCTCCAGACGGCGCAGGGCGACGGGTGCCCACCAGCAGGCGCGGTCCCCGAACAGGCCGGTCGCCTCCAGTTCCAACTGGCCCACCAGGGGGGCACCCCCCCGGGCCAGCGAGCTGTGCTTGGTCACGCCGACCAGCGCCACCTGCCGTGCCGCCGACCGGCTCACCAGCTCCTCCAACCAGTGCGCCGCGATCCTCCAGTCGGGTTGGAGGTCCCCGTCCACCAAAACCAGGCCACCGGGGCCGGCTTCGTCGACGCAGCGCGACACGAGACGCCACTCGGACCAGTCCCGCAGGAGATTGATGTCAACGGGGGCTTCGGGCGCCACGGGCGCGCCCAAGGCGGCCAAGGAACGCCGGCCCTCAGGGCCGCCACCACCGCCGCGCAATAGGTGCACGTCCAGTTCGTCCTGCTCCTCAAGGGTGCAGCGGCCGTCCTGCCAGCGGGCGCGAGCGGCCCGAGTAGCGACCACCTGGAGGCAGCGGGCGTCGGCGACCAGCGCCTGGCCGCCGTCCACGGCGAAGCAGTCCGGAGGGGCCGACAGCCGGGCCAGAGGCCGGATCTCAATGGTGGGAAGGAAATCGAGGTCGCTCCCACCGGGGTCGGAGAGCTCGCGGGAAGCTCCCGTAAGCAGCTGGGCCAGGCGTTGCGCGGTTTCGGCAATCGTGGCCACGCCCGCATGTTAGGAGGTCGCAGCTGACGCATTATTTCGGGTCTCCTGACCTATCCGTGGGTCGATTTATAGGTTCTGGAACCGCAAGGGTTTACTGGAGCCGGCTGGTCCGCGACATTGCCGCGATTATCCAGGGTGTGAAGCTGGCGTTATGTTTGTG
>JBEKNX010000134.1:0-10571 GCA_049522375.1 Acidimicrobiales bacterium
CGTGTAGAGGAGGGAAATCCCATAAAAGGCCAAGACAGGCCATGAAATCTATTCCCTCGCCCCATATCATCGCCTCCCAAGTCGCGTGCTATAGTCACCTTCAGATGATCAAGGTGCTCGTCTCTGAAGGGTTACACTCCGGAAGGACCGGTGCGTCGCTTCGGCCCCGGTTGATGAGCACGCCCGCCGCCGCTCCGCCTGCGCACCTGGTCAGCCTCCCGGCTCTAGGCCGCCTCAAGTGGCGGGCCCGGTCCAGCCACAATCGACCTGGGGGCCCCTTGGAAGTGGCCGGTTGCTCATATGGGCCCGCCTGGCGAGATCCCTGGGTAGCGCGCTGTGAGGGTGGCTGTTCGGAGACCACAGTAAGGAGGTCTGCCTGAGGCCCGTCCCCACCCCATCCAAGTGTTGACGGTGATCGAGGCCACTGCCAACCAGCACGTCAGCTACGTACCGCCCTTAGCGAGTACTTCCAAACTTCTCACGCGAAAAAGAACAGGAGACAAAGTGATCCCAATTAGAAGAGTCGTCAGGCCGCTCGTTGCCGCCGTCGCCGTCGCGACATTCGGTATCAGTGGTTCCCTTACCTCGGCCCTACCAGCCTCGGCGAGCTCAGCTAATACCACTATCATCTGGACATCCGTCGCATCGGGCACACCTTTCGCGACCGATATTACCGCCGCCTTCCATCAGGCGAACCCGAGCATTACTGTCATAGACGAACCTCAGAGCGCAGTGAGCAACGTTCACCGAGCGCTAATCAGTGAACAGTTAGCCGAGGGATCTTCGACCCCCGACGTCTACTCATTGGACCAGACGTGGCCAGCGGAAGGGACGCTAAACGGCTGGGACGTGCCCCTTACTAAGCTCATACCGCACAAGTACTTCAGTGGGATGCCAGCCGGGCTTGTCAGGGGGTACCAGTACAAGGGCGTCCAGGTAGCCGTCCCCTATTTCAGCGATGTCACCGTGCTCTATTACCGCAAAGACCTGCTAGCCAAGTACAACTTGCCTGTACCCACGACCTGGGAGCAATTGGCTACCGAGGCCCAACAACTACAAAAAGATGGCGCGGTCCAGTACGGGTTCCTGTACTTCGGCGCGAATAATGAGAGCAGCAGCCAGTTCTGGTGCTCCTTGATCAAGGACGCCGGAGGGTCCACCATAAACAGCAACTACACCGCGGCGACGGTGAATTCGGCTGCCGGCCTCAAGGTGATGAACTTCCTGGCCTCCACGATCGCATCTGGGATTACTCCCGAGGCCATCTCGACGTTCGGCCCGACCGAAGTGGGCACGGAATTCGCGCAGGGCCAGACGGCCTTCATGGCCGCGAACGCCTATCAATGGCCGACGATAGTGGGCACGGGGCTGGCCAGCAAAGTAGGGGTTGCCGCCCCGCCAACCTTCGCCGGCGAACCCGGGCCCGGAGCCGCCTGCTCGGGCGGTGACGGCGCCTGGATCAACCCGTACTCGAAGCACCTGGCTGCTGATGTCAAGTTCCTCGAGTTCCTAACATCACCAACGGCCCAGCAGATCATCGCCACCGTTGGGCACCTTCAGCCAGCCACTACGGCTGAGCTGACCAACCCCGCGGTAGATGCTGTTGACCCGGTGGCGCCATTGCTTCCCACCCTTAGGATCATCAACAGGCAATCGGGGACGAAGTACTACCCAGATCTCACCTTGGCCATCTCCTCGAACATGAACGCTGTGATCTCAGGGAGCGAAAAGCCAAGCGACGCACTGGTTGACATGTCGACTCAGATAAATGCCGCACTCAAGGGCCTGATGGATTAACGCCCCGCAATGGGCAACCTGGGGTGGGCCGCCGAGCTCTCGGCGGCCCACTCAGGACACTTTTCCCGAGCTAAGATATGTCCGATCAGCAAAGTTTCCTGGGCTCACAAGAGTATGCGAGAAATGACGGGCAGTTGGGCATAGCGAAGGCAGGATTATGGGCGCCATAGCGAAATCAACCGCTGAGACAGGGCCTCCCCGACGAGGAAAACGCGACAGCGTCACGCGTCGGTCCGCTCGACTGGGTTACGTGATAAGCACTCCAGCTTTTGCCGTAATCGTGCTTGTCACATTGTTCCCTATCATCTTTGCCACCGCCATGAGCTTCGCGCACGTGTCCGCTGGCCCTGCGGGGCTACAGTTCGACTGGGCCGGGCTAGCGAACTACAAGACTGTTCTCGCCAGTCCGAGCATGCATCACGCTCTCGCGTTCACTGCCATCTTTGCCGTCGTGGGTGTCGTGGTGGGCCTGATCGTAGGCATCGCCGTAGCACTTGTCTTGGACGAGATGTCCCACGGACGGGCGTTGGTGCTGGCCCTAATGCTCGTGCCCTATTCGATGATCACCGTCATCGTCGCTGAGCTCTGGGCGTACATACTGAACGGATTGTACGGGATTGCCAACTACATCCTCATGAGCCTAGATATAATCAAGGAGCCGGTCACCTTCCTTAGTACGACTGTCGGCGCTTTCTCGTCGATCGTGCTTGCCGAGGAGTGGAAGACAGTCCCGTTCATTACGCTGATCGTGCTCGCTGGGTTGCGGATGGTTGACCGCGAACTTTATGCCGCCGCCACTGTCGATGGAGCAGGGTGGTTCGCCAGGGTCAGGATGATCACGGTTCCGCTGGTAAAACCCGCCATTGCCACGGCAGCTATCTTTCGGATACTCCAATCTTGGGGCTTATTCGATATGGTTTTCGTCCTCACTGGAGGTGGGCCTGGCGCGAGCACCCAATCCGTAGCAATGCTTATGTATAATGCCTTGTTCCTCAATTTCAACCTCGGCCAGGGGGCCACTATATCAACGGTCACTATGGTGATCGTGCTTGTCATCAGCATTTCGGTCATGAGCGTGTTCCGCTTGCAGGTGTCGGCGGGTGAAAGGTGATGCGTGCTGTCGCCATGCCGCACCTGCTCCTCCGGAGGTACAGGAAAGCTCTGATCAACACTGTGGGCCTTCTGATAGGGGTTATCTTCCTGCTCCCGATAATCTGGATGCTGATTACGGCGATCTCGCCAGTGTCGTCGATGGGTAAGTTCCCCCCGGCTCTGTTCCCCGCTCACCCGACGGGCTCGAATTTTGTCAACGCTTTCTCAGCGTACGACTTCGAGAGCTTCTTGCGCAGTAGTGGTATCGTCTGTGCCATCGCGACAGGCTTGGTGATCTGTCTTGGGTCGGTGGCAGCCTACGCTCTTGCCCGAACGAAAATGAGAGGAAGGTTCGGGATCCTGGTCGCGCTCCTCGTCGTTTCGACGTTCCCGTCGTTGAGTGTCGTTACTCCCCTGTACACGATTTATCGGGTGGTGGGGATCCTTAACACCTATCAAGCCTTGATAATTCCGTACACAGCCTTGAACCTTCCCTTCGCGATATGGCTGATGCGGAATTATTTTGTCAGGATCCCGTTCGAGCTTGAGGAGTCGGGGCAGGTGGACGGGGCGTCGTGGTTCACTATTATTGTCAGGCTAATATTGCCCCAAGCGTTACCTGGGATGTTTGTCGCCGCGACGCTAACTTTTGCGGCGTGTTGGCAGGAGTTCTTTATGTGCCTGGTGTTTAACACCTTGTCTGGTCATCAGACGGTGCCAGTAGGGATATCACTGATGACGAGCTATTCCGGTGTCCCGTACCCTACGGTCTTTGCTGCGTGCATAGTAGCACTGGTGCCTATCACCGTGCTGGTCCTTCTAATGCGCAAGTGGATAATTGGCGGAGGTATCCAGGGCGCGGTGAAGGGCTAGTGGCTGGCGGAGAGGCCGTGGCACCAGGCGTTTGTTCTAGATGGGAGCTAAGTATATGGTGGTAGGAATTCGTGGCGTAGAGGGGACGGATCTGTTCGTTGGAGAGGACAACCGTGTCCTTCAGATGGTCCGGGTGGTGCTGGACGGCCCGCCGGGCGAGTACGCCGAGGTGACGGCCACGGGAGAGGGGGGCGAGGAAGCGTCACCGGTCCGGACCGTGCTTGGTCCCGGGGTTAGGACCCTGGTCCCGGTGGAGCTCAGTGCTCCGTGTGGCATGCGAGAGGAGGTGAGCGTGGTCGTTCAGTCGGGTGAGGAACGAGTGGTGGAGAGGTGGGGCGTTGTGGCGGCGGAACCGGGCTGGACGGTGCATATGGTGTGCCACTTTCACTTCGACCCAGTGTGGTGGAACTCCCAGGCAAATGTGACCGATGAATGGCCGCAGCGGGTGAAGGAGGAGCACCCATATTTTGACTTCCAGGGTGCGGCGTTCGAGGTTGTCGACGCACACCTGGACCTCGCAGAACGCGAAGCTGAGTACCGCTTCGTACTGGCCGAGCTGGATTACCTCAAGCCTTATTGGGACTCGTACCCAGAGAGGCGACCGGTCATCCGCCGCCTTCTGGCGGAGGGGCGCCTTGAACTAGTCGGTGGGACCTATAACGAGCCGAACACGAACCTGTCGTCACCTGAGGCTACGCTGCGCAACGCAGTTTACGGGATGGCTTTTCAGCGCTCGGTCCTTGGCGGCTCTCCCGAGACGACCTGGCAGCTGGACGTGTTCGGGCACGACCCGAGCTACCCGTCGTTGATGTCTGCCGCCGGGCTTCACAACACATCGTGGGCGCGGGGGCCATTTCACCAGAACGGTCCGACCTACGACTACGGCGAGAGCTACGCCCCCTTTTTCAGCCGCCAGGGGCCCTTCCGAGACCCGAAGCAGCTGGCTGACGCGTGCAGGATGCAGTTCCCCTCTGAGTTCGAGTGGGTATCTCCGGACGGGGTAGGGCTACCGACCGCCTATATGGCGGGGCATTACATGGCCGGTTGGCGCATCGACTCCGCCGTGGACCTCGAGACGGCGGAATGGGCGGCATTTGCGCTCTTCGAGCTCCTAAAGCCGGTCTCAGCCACGCGCCAGGTGTTGTTGCCGGTCGGCACGGACTTTGCGCGGCCAAACCGCTGGGTGACGCAACTCGCGGAGGACTGGAACAAACGGTACCTCTCGCCGCACTTCATCGCTTCGACGCCGCGCCAGTTCTTTGCCGCTCTCCAGGAAGAGCTAAGGGCGGAGGGTCGGAGCCTGCTACCCCAAACGCGGGACATGAACCCGGTGTGGACGGGCAAGGACGTGTCGCTAATCGATACGAAGCGGGCGCAGCGGCTCACTGAGTCGCGCCTTGGCGTTGCCGAGATGCTCGCCACGGTGGCCTCGAGCCTCGGGTCCCCGTACCCGCTCGACGCCCTCGACGTCACCTGGCGGCAGGTCCTGTTCGGCGCTCACCACGACGCGGTTACGGGCACTTGCTCGGACCAGGTGTTCATCGACCTGCTCGGCTCCTGGCGGCACGCGGAGCGGGTGATCGACGGCGTACTCGACGAGGCCATCGCCTACGTGGCGGAGGCGATCGACACTTCGCGCTTGGCCTGCCCGATCGTTGTGTTCAACCCCGAGCCGTGGTCCCGCACTGAGGTAGTGTCCTTGGGCCTCCAGCTTTCCCCCGGTAACCAGTGGTCCGTCCTCGATGCCAAGGGCCAGGCTGTTCCTGCCGTGTTCGAAGGCCGGCAAGGTGGCCACGGGGGGGCTCTACGCTTCCTCGGCGAGCTGCCTCCTGGGGGTGTGGCTACGTTCGACCTGAGCGTGGCCCCGCGTGCTGACGGGCACGAGACGCCCGGGTCCGGCTCGACTTGGGAGAGCGTTGCTGGGGCGGAGATCAAGAACGAGTGGTTTGCTATCCGGAGCGACCCGGCCGCCGGGGGAGGGCTGGCCTCCATTGTCCACCTGCCCACCGGCCGAGAGCTCGTACGCGCTGACGAGTTCGCTAACGAGCTCGTCGTGTACGGCGAGTACCCCGATCATCCCGTCCTGCACGAGGGGCCCTGGCACCTGAGCCCGGACGGCCGGGCCGAACGGGCGAAAGATACTCTGGCGGAGGTAGCCGCTCAGCGGTCTGCGACTGGCCAGCGGCTCGTGATCAAGGGTCATGTCGGCCCCCTGCGCTACGAGCAGGAAGTGACCTTGTGGTCGGCTCTCGACCGCATCGATGTCACCACGGCGATTGAGGACTTCCAGGGAGTGGACCAGCTCGTTCGCGTTGTCTTCCCCCTTGCCGCCCCCGGAGGTCTGCCCTTCGCTGAAGCCGGCCAGAGCGTTGTCGGACGTAGCTTCGGGTTCCCGGCCATCGACACCGCCACGGGCTCCTGGACCCTTGACACCCCCGCCTTTCGTTTTGCCGGAGTGGGCACGACGGCCAGCGTACGGCTTTACCGGGGCCTACAGGTCGATGGCGAGCATTCGCTTGGTGTCGGCGAGCTCATCATCCCCGGCGTCGCTGATGGGCCTGCGGCGCGAGCGGTGGTCGTCGCCCTCGCACGGGTGGGCGTCACCACCACCACGTCGATCGCCGGCGGGGCGCGTTACGGCGCCCTCGAGGTCGACTCGAACCTCCCTGACTTCAGGATCGCTCTCGGCGGCCCGGAGGACAACTCCTTCGTGGCGCACCTCGTGGAGGGCCTCGACGGGGACGCCGCGGCTGAGCTGATCGAGCTCCTCGCCCCAGGAACGCGCCCCGTCTGGGTGCCGGCAGCGCGAGACCCCCGCGCTGCAACAGGACCCGGGGCCGACCTCCGTGGGAGCCGGGATCTTCCCGTCCTCGTGGTCCCTTTCAGGGGCGACGTCCAGGGAACCTGCGACAGGCTCGTCGAAGATCTGGGCGATGCGGTCATGGAGGCATCCAGGATGGGTACGGTTGCTGACCCCGGCCCGGAGGTGGACCACTTCACGGTAGCTGTCATCAACCGCGGTACGCCTGGCTTCGTGGTGGACCCCGAGGGTCGTTTTTACCTTTCGCTGCTGCGTTCGTGCACGGGTTGGCCATCAGGGGTCTGGGTCGATGAGCCCGCTCGGCCGAGCCCGGATGGTAGCGGCTATCACCTGAGCCACTGGTCGCACACGTTCTCTTACAGCATCGTGGCTGGTCCGGGCGATTGGCGCGCCCTCCAGCTCCCGGCGCGGTCAAGCGCGTTCAACCGCCCACCGCCAGCCAAAATGGTCGCGCCCGGACCGGGCCGGCTCGGCACTGAGCACTCGTTCTACGCCCTTGAGCCGAGCAAGGAGGTCATTCTGAGCGCCCTGAAAATCACTGGCAACCCTCACGCCGAGGGCCGGGACTGCGCCACTATCACCGACCCTGCCCTCACGTTCCGTCTCTACGCCGTCGGCCGAGACGTGCGGGCATCGGTGAAGGATGATATGGGGCTCGGACCGTTGTTCCACATGGATGCCTTGGAGCACGAGCGAGGCGCTGAGGTGGTTGCAGGTGAAGTTGACCTCGGTGCCTGGGAGCCGGTCACGTTCACCGCCCCACTTCCCACAGCTCAAATGGCGGTGGCCGAAAACAGGGAGCCGAGCCCGGTCTACGCCCGCTATTGGCTACACAACACTGGCGCGGCTCCGGCCGGGTTCGTCCCAGTGAGCCTGTCCCTGGCGCCCCGACGGCTTGTAATCGGCCCAGAACCGGCAACGGTTCGCCTAATGATCAGCTCAGACCGGACAGACGCCTCCGTGCGCAGGTCTGTAGAGGTCGGCCTGCCAAAGGGATGGGCCCCGGGCCGGAAGCCGTTCGAGGTAGAGCTGGCACCGGGCGAGACCCAGACATATGAGTTTGAGGTAGTCGCACCGCCAAATGTGAACCCTGGCATTTACTATGCCAAAGTCGTGGTCAAAGACGACATCGGGCAGATTTTGCAGGATACTGTACGCCTCCAGGCCGGAGGCGCCACGTCCCCACCAGGAGACGATCTTGTTGTCGAGGTTGCCGAAGACGCAGTGCAAATAGGTCCTCGAGGCCAGAAGTTGGTGCATGTCGAGGTCACCAACCGCACCCTCAGCGCCATCGACTGTCAGCTGGACGCGGTCGCCCCCCTTGATGCGTGGGCCCTGCTACCGACGCCGACCGTGGCTCTTGAGGTCCCCGCCATGGCCACCGCGGGGGTCGACATACCAGTGGTCGCCGGACCGACCGTCCGACCTGGTAAGTGGTGGCTGCTCATTAAGGCGACATGGTACGGCCAGCGAAGCTACTCGCGAACCCTGCCGCTGGAGGTGACGCCGCCTTGATGGCGCGATTGCCTGTGAACAAGTTCAGCGTTGTCTGCCCAAGCGCGAAGGAGGCATTTATTCCCGTCGTCGTAGGTTTCCTCTTGAAGTGCCACCTGCACCTATTAGGAGGACGGGAGCTGTTAAGGATGCGGCCTCGGCATTTAGGGTCTCTTGGCTAGTTGGAGGGAGTGGATCATGGTTCGTGCAGCGATGCTGAGCTTCTGGCATTTTCACTCAAAGGGTTACACGGAGCAGGCCCTCGAGCACCCAGACATCGATCTGGTCGCGGCCTGGGACGAGGACCTAGAGCGAGGAAGGGCACGCGCCGGTGAATATCAGATCCCTTTTACCGACGACCTCGACGAGCTGCTCGGTCGGCCCGACATCGATGGCGTCATTGTCCAGGCACCAACGAGCCTCCACCACGATATCATCATCAAGGCTGCCGAGGCTGGTAAGCATGTTTTTAGCGATAAAGTCCTCGCGCCTACGATCAAGGAGGCGAACGAGATCGTCGCCGCCGTGGACGCAGCCCGGGTCGTGCTCTTTGTCGGCCTGTCCTTTCTGTACCACGATTACGTCGCGGGAGTGAGGGCGGCGCTCAAAGCGGGCAAGATCGGTCCGCTGGTCAGTCTACGGATAACTAATTGTCACGGGATGGCCGTAGAAGGTGGCTTACCGCCGGGCTTCTTCAAGGCCGAAGAGGCTTGTGGTGGTGCCCTTATCGACATGTGCCACGCCGTATACCTCGTGCCATATCTTCTGGGCAAGCTACCAAACTCTGTGTACGCTCGCCTCGGGCACATCACGGGAAGGGAGGTTGAGGACAACGCTGTGGCGATATTCAACTATGCTGGCGGCGCGCACGCTGTGGTGGAGGCTTCCATGGTTATGGGAGGTGCGCCTCGCTTCCTACTAGAGGTGCATGGCACTCACGGGACAGTCATGTTCCGATCCGACTCAAGCCCGAAAGGGCGCGGTGCCACCGTGGACTCGAGTTTTGTCGTACGCGAAGGTTCTGGGGGAGGGTTCGTCCCCGCTGAACTCGGCCGACCCTTGCCATCCCCGCTCTCGCAGTGGGTAGACCACATACGAGAGGGTAAGCGAGCGGACGAGAACCTCAGTGCTTCCCTAGACCTGTCCCGGCTCATCGAGGCGGCCTATTTGTCGGCGGGCGAGGGCAGAGCAGTGGCGCTCTGCGACCTGGACGAGGGGTCAGTGCAAAGTTGAACGTGCTTCCCGCGCCGCGTCTGACCGGTTTATTCAACGACTGTGAACGATAGAGAAAGAAGAAACTATGCGCCAACCATTAGGATGGGGAGTGATCGGCCCCGGCCGAATTGCACGAAGCTTCGCCAGAGATCTAAAGCTCACTGACTCCGGACGGATCGTCGCTGTCGGTTCCCGTAGCCAAGAAAGGGCTGATGCGTTCGCAGACGAGTTCGACGTCCCACATCGGCATGATTCCTATGAAGCGCTGGTGGCAGACAGCGAGGTCGATGTCGTCTACGTAGCGACGCCGCACCCGGCACATTACCCGAACGCCTCGCTCGCGCTTGAACAAGGTAAGGCGGTACTAGTAGAGAAGGCCTTTACGATGAACGCCCACGAGGCCCGTGATCTCGTGAGCAGAGCGCGGTCGAAGAGGCTGTTCTTGATGGAGGCGATGTGGACCCGGTTCCTGCCTCACATCGCGGAGATCCGCCGCCTGGTCGCAGACGGCGCCCTCGGGGAGATCCAAACCGTTATCGCGGACCATGGACGATGGTTCCCCAAAGATCCCGGTCTTCGCACGCTCGCTCCCGAGCTCGGCGGGGGCGCTCTACTTGACCTTGGGGTCTACCCCGTGTCGTTCGCATCGATGGTCCTAGGCGCGCCCGATCGGATCGTTTCGCTGGTTGATCCCGCGTTCACCGGTGTCGACGGGCAGACCTCAATGATGTTCGGCTACCCTAACGGTGCTCATGCGCTCCTTAGCTGCAGCTGCCTAGCGCTTAGCCCGATTCGTGCCGCCATTGTTGGTACCGAGGCCCGCATCGAGGTTGCGGCAGACTTTTTCGCGCCCACTTCGTTCGATCTCATTGCTCGGGACGGGACACGGCGGCACTTCGAACCACCGCACGAGGGCCGAGGTCTGCGGCACCAGGCCGACGAGGTGGCTCGTTGCTTGCAGGAAGGCTTAGTGGAGAGCCCTTCGATGCCTTTGGACGAAACCATCTCAATCATGGAAACTATGGATGCCGTGCTCGCCCATGCTCGCTGACGCCCCTCCTTGGCGCCGACGTTGCGGGCCATTTCAGAAGTCGACGGTTGTCCGATCCCGGCGGCGATGCCCGTGCTGCCGGGAACGGCGCACGGCTGGCGGTCCGCCGTCGCGACATGTCTTCGGAACGTCCCTCGTCGCCATCGCCGCTCCCGCCAGCGCGTCGTTCAGGCCTCGCCCGGTCGGCCTGGAACCAGCGCTTCGCGTCCAGGGGACTTCTGGGGCTCG
>JBEKNX010000135.1:0-10517 GCA_049522375.1 Acidimicrobiales bacterium
AGCTTCCCGTTCATGGCGCCACTTCAGCTCATCGTCAGCGCCATAACGGCCTTCTGGCCGTGAAGGCGGTTCTCGGCTTGGTCGTACACGGCCGACTGCGGGCCGTCGATCACCTCGTCGGTCACCTCTACCCCGCGGTCGGCGGGCAGCGGGTGCATGAAGATGGCGTCGTCGTTGGCCATGGCCATGCGCCGCGAGTCGGTCACCCAGGAGCTGTACTTGCTGATCGCCTTGGCTCCTTCGGCTTCGTCAGTGGTCGTGAGGAGCGCGCCCCAGCTCTTGGCGTACACGACGTCAGTGCCGGAAATGCCCTTTTCGAAGTCGTCCATGACCTCGAAGGAGGCGCCCGTTTTGCGGGCGTTTTGGCGCGCTTGTTCGACGATGTCCTCCATGAGCGTGAACTCGGGGGGATGGACCAGCCGGACGTTCATCCC
This sequence comes from Acidimicrobiales bacterium, assembly GCA_049522375.1. Lineage (GTDB taxonomy): Bacteria > Actinomycetota > Acidimicrobiia > Acidimicrobiales > Palsa-688 > Fen-671. The sequence continues at coordinate 435 of JBEKNX010000135.1, forward strand.
GAAACGGGGCAGTAATAGGGCAAGGCTCTGGGGGACGCTGATCGGCTTCTGGTAGCTGGCGGCGCACGCCCAGCTCACCGTGGCCGTCTTCCCCCTCGGGTCGCCGAAGCGCTCGATGATCGTCATGAGGTCCGCCAGCGCCTGGTGGGGGTGGTAGATGTCGCACTGCATGTTGAGCACGGGGACCCGGCTCGCCTGGGCGACGTCACGGATGTAGGAGTTGCCGACCCCCCAATCGACGTTGCGGATGGCGATCCCGTCGTTGTAGCGACCGAGGATCTCCCCGATCTCTTTGGCCGTGTCGCCGTGCGCTATCTGGGTAGTACGGCTCTCGATGAACTGGGCGTGGCCTCCGAGCTGGGCCATGCCCGCCTCGAAGGAGGCCCGCGTCCTGGTGCTGGAGAAGAAGAACAACATGGCGAGCACCTTGTCACGCAGGTAGGGGTGAGGCTGCCCGAGGGCTCTGTCCCTCTTCAATGTAAAGGCCACATCGACCAGGGTGTCGAGCTCGTCCTTGGTCCACTCCTGAAAGTCGATCACGTCTCTTCCGCGCAGGTTGGTCTGCATTGGCTCTCCTACTCGACCGCGCCGAGCACGAGCGATAGAAGGGCCATGCGCATGACGACGCCGTTGAAGGCCTCGAACCAGTAGCGGGCGTGGCGGGTGGCGTCGACGTCGGCCGGGAGCTCGTCCATCCTGGGCAGCGAGTGCAAGATGATCGAGGTGCTCTTGGCCTTGTCCCGCAACAACTGGCGGGTGACCTTGTAGGCGGCCGGGGTGAGCCCCTTGTCGTCGTGGGCCTCGTCGCGTGACTTGGTGTAGTCCGCCTGCACTACCGGCTCCATGTAGATGACGTCAGCCTCGGCGATGCACTTCTCCACGCTCTCGACTTCGCGGTACATCACGTTGCGCTCGTCCAGCTCGGCCTTGAACTCCGGCAGCAGCGACATGTCCGGCGGGCACACGACCAGCCCCTCCATGTCGAACTGGGACATGGCGTAAAGGATCGAGTGCATGGTGCGCATACGCATGTCGCCCACGCATAGTACCTTCAGCCCGTCCAGGGTGCCGAAGTGCTTCCAGACCGTGTAGAGGTCTGTGAGGACCTGGGTAGGGTGCTCGCCCCACCCGTCCCCGCAGTTGATGATGGGCACCGACGCCCACTTGGCCGCCTCGTGGGGAGCGCCTTGCTGGAAATGCCGCATGGCGATGACGTCGCCGTAGTACTCGAGCATGTGCACGGTGTCTTTGATGCTCTCCTGGTAGAAGTCGCCGGCGCGCGTCATCTTGGCGTCGGAGAACCCGAGCACGTGCCCGCCCAACCGGTGCATGGCCGCTTCGGTGGCCAGCCTGGTGCGGGTGCTCGGCTGGTAGAACGCAGTGAGCAGGGTCTTGGAGGCGAGCAGGTCCCCGTTGCTGCGTTTCTCGGCGTAGGGGCGCAGCCCGTCGGCGACACTGAACACCTGGAAGAACTCGTCGCGTTCGAAGTCCTTCAGGGACAGAATGTCCCGGCCCAAAAAGCTTCTCATTTGTTTACCTTTCCTTTCTCACTGCTCGGTCTCACTGCTCGGTCTTATGGTGCGGCGAAAGTGTCGATCATCAGCCGGACGTCATCGCCCAGCGGGTACAAGATGGGGCAGGTGGCGCCGGCGGCGATGTACTCGTCCACCTTCGCCCGGCACTCGGCCGGTGTCCCTGACGCCGAGATCATCTGCACGGCGTCGTCGGGGACGAGGCGCATCGCTTTTCGGATCTCCTCGGGACCGGCGGGCCAGGTGAGGACCTTACCGATGGCTTCGATCAATGCCGGGTCGACGCCGCTCGCCTTCATGATGTGCGGCTGCTGGCCCAGGTACTGGGTAAGAAGTTCGCGCGATCGGTCCAGCGCCAGTTCGCGGTCCTCGTCGAGCGAGCACACCACCAGCTGCGGCCGGTCGATCTCGTCAACGGTGCGCCCGGCGCGCTGGGCCCCGGTGGCGATGGCCTCCATGGCGCGCCGGGTGTAGTCGGGCGCGACCATGTAATTGAGCACGACGCCGTCGCTTATCTCGGCCGCCAGCTCCATCATCTGCATACCTGTGGCGCCCACGTAGATCGGGACGTGCTTGGGGGAACGGTCCCCGTGCACGATGTCGATCTCGACGTCGTCCAGGTGGACGAACTCACCGTGGTAGGTGACGCGCTCCATGGCCAAGAGGCGACGGGTCGCTTCGACCACCTCGCGCATGGCCCGCAACGGTCGGCGCCGGTCGACACCGACCTTGCTCGCCAGCGGCTCCCACCACGCCCCCAGGCCCAGGATGACCCGGCCCGGGGCCAGCTCATCGAGCGTGGCGAAGGTCGCCGCTAGCAGCCCGACGTTCCGGGTCCATATCGGGATCACACCCGAGGCGATCTTGATACTGCTGGTGACTGCGGCGTAGGCGGCCATGGGTACGGTGGCCTCGCGCACCAGACGGCTCTCGGCCTGCCACACGGCCTCGAAGCCACGTTCCTCGGCGTAGCGCGCGTACTCCATCCCTTGGCGGACCGGGTGCATGTCCTGCAAGTACAGAGCGGCCCTCATGGGCGCCCGGCCCGTTCGGTCCCCGTGAACAGCACCGCCACCCGCTCGTCCGGCCGCACGGCGCCCCTGGCCCGCAAGTCGAGCAACCCGGCCAAGCCGGAGCTGCCGGTCGGGTCTACACGGTACCCGGCACCCTTGCCCAGCTCGTGCGCCTGGGCGAGGCGCTCCTCGGAGACGACCACCGGCTGGCCGCCGCTCCTGAGCATGCCTCCGACAACAGCCAGCCAGTCGTAGGTCTCGTCGTCGAGGATCCCGGTGGCAATGCTCTTGGGCTCTTCCTCCCACGGCCACATGTAAGCGGACCGGTGGGTGGCGGCCTCACGCAGGGCGCGGCCGAGGTCGAGCGCGCTGGTCGGCCCGGAAAGCAATCGTTCCACCCGATGGTGGGCTCGCTCGAGCGGGTGGGCACCGAGCGTCTGGACGGTGTGGGCCCGCGGCCCCCGGCCGATGGCCCCCATTTGCACCGCCTCGGCGAAGGCCGCCATACAACTGCTCGCCAGTGCCCCGCCCCCGACCTGGACGACGAGATGGTCGAGGTCGGCCCCGGTGCCGGCCAGGTCGGAGACGATCTCGTACCCGATGGTCTCCCCACCCTCTATGGCCAGGCCGTTCTCGTTGCCCTGGCACGTGAAGGGCAGCGCGCCGGCGTCGATCTCCTGGCGCAGCCGGACGTAGGTGGGGTCGCCGGCCACGCCTGGCGGGCGGGGGCACACGACCACATCGGCCCCAAGGTCGCCGAGGCGCTCGACGATCCCGGCGTCGGCGTCGACCGGGACGAACACGCGCAAACGCCGGCCACCGGCGGCAGCCACCACGGCCGCGGCCAGGGCCGCGTTGCCGCAACTGGCAATCGCCAGATCGGGCCGGTTCCGGGGATCGGTCAGCTCGAGGCGTTCTGCGACCTCGAGGTGCAGGAGCACACCCATCAGGTGCCTCCCCTTGTGCGAGCCGGCGACGTTGCCGGTCTCGTCTTTGACCCACACCCCCCCGCCGCCCTCGAAGCCCAGGCTTTGGGAGAGGTGCTCGCTGCGCTGGAACGGCGTGGCCTCAAAACCGATGCCGTCTACAGCCGCGACCGCCGTATCGAGCCTTTCGACCAGGGCCCGGAAGTCTTCGTCCGCCATCCCGCCCGACATGGCGCGGTGGTAGCTGTGCAGGAGGGCCCTGTACCTGGCGAACGGCTCGGTGCCGGCCCCGTCCCCCGTGGGGAAACTCACCCTGGCCGGGTCGAGGGCCCTGACCAGTACGTGGTCGACGTCACCCTCACCGGCCCGGGGACAGCGGAAGGGGTACGGGGCGTCAACGTCTGGTGAGCTACCGCAACCGGCGCAAACGAGGCGGCTGGCCGGCTCCGTCACGGCACCGAAACGCCGCTGCGAGAGTTGAACTCTTTGATCATCTCGTCCCACACCGGGAGCTTCCCCCGCAGCTCCGACCAGAACGACGCCTCCCGCCTGGCGACGAAGTCCTCGTACGAAAGGCCCTGCTGCTCGACCCAGGTGAAGTACCCGAGGTTGAATATCCGCTCACGCTCCCGCTTCGTGGTCTCGAGAAGGTGGTCGGTGCCGGCGGCCAACATCCAGCGCCCGAACGCCTCACCCGCGGCGACGGCGTCGAAGCCGCCGGGAAAGTCCCGGGCCGCGATCTTGGCTCGCTCGCTCTCGTACATCTCCGCCCCGTCGGTCGCCACCGTGGCCACGACGTCGTCGGGCCCGAGATCCAGGTACTTGGCGGTCTTCACGGCGGCGACGATGTTGCAGATGCTCGACAAGCCGAAAGAGCTCAGAGCTTCAAGCACGTCATGGGGGACGTGCCGGCGCTCGGCCAGGTAGGCGAGCCCGGCCGGGGACGAGAAGAGCACTGAGAGATGGTCCGTGGCCCGGTCACTTACCGCCGTTACCAGGTCGGTGTTATAAACATTGTGGATGAGCGGTATGTGCTTGTCGCCTATGCCTTGGATGTTGTGCTCGCCGAAGCCGTTGTAAAGCATGGTCGGGCATTCGAGGGCCTCGACCGCCACGATGCGGGCGCCATGGTCCTCCTTCAGGCGGTCGCCGGCGCCCAGAGTGCCGGCCGAGCCCGAGGCCGAGACGAAGGCGCGCAGGCGAAGTCCTGCCTCGTCCTCTCGGAGGTGCCCGAACACGTCCGAGAGCGCCGCCCCGGTGCACAGATAGTGCACGAGGTAGTTTGGGAACTCGGAGAACTGGTTGAATATCACGTTGGCGGGGTCGGCCGAGAGCTCCGCGCACTTGTCGTAGATCTCCTTGACGTTACTCTCCGACCCCGGGGTGGCGATCACGTCAGCCGGGTCGCTGACCCAGTCTTCGAGCCAGGCGAAACGCTCCCGGCTCATCCCTTCGGGCAGGACCGCTACGCCCCTGCAGCCCATCAGCCGCGAGATGGCCACCCCGCCCCGGCAGTAGTTCCCGGTAGAAGGCCACACGGCCCGGTGCGACGTGGGGTCGAACTGGCCGGTGACGACCCGCGGCGCCAGGCAGCCATAAGCCGCCAGCACTTTGTGGGCGCGGATCATCGGGAAGCGGTCGCCGAGAGCCACCACGATCTTGGCGTCGACGCCGGTCAGCTCCTTCCCGAGCACCACGTGCCCGGGGACGGCGTCCTGTCCACTCCGATCGGCGCCGTTGTACCAGTGCACGCGGAACAGGTTGAGCGGGTGCGCCTCGTCGGGCTTCACCGAACCGAGAGCGCGGCGCACCGCCGCCGGGATCCGGTGCGGCTCCGCCAGCTCGGCGAAGGTCGGCAACATCACCTGAGCTTCCCGGAACCGCTGTACGGTGCGGTCGTAGACACCGCGGTCGACGATGTGGTCCTCTAGTCCCGACGTGGGCATGCTGGTCCCGCTCCTAAGGTGTCTTTGTGCTGTTGGTGGTGGATCCGCTTTGTGGGGGCGACTATACGACGTCTTCGTCCAGCATGGCACCGGCCACCCTCAAGAACCCTGCGATGTTGGCGCCCAGCACGTAGTTCCCAGGCTGGCCGTACTCCGCGGCGACGGTGCTCACCTTGGCGTGGATCGCGCTCATGATCGACCGCAAACGCTCGTCGACCTGTTCGCGGGACCACTGCAGGTGCTCGGAGTCCTGGGCCATCTCCAGGCACGACACGGCGACCCCTCCGGCGTTGGCAGCCTTACCGGGACCGTACAGAAGGCCCGAGGCTATGAACAGCTCGGCACCTTCGGGGGTCGTCGGCATGTTGGCGCCTTCGGTGACCATCCTTACCCCGGACGAGATCAAGTTGGCCGCGTCCTTGCCGTTGATCTCATTTTGGGTGGCGCTCGGGAAGGCGCACTCGGCCGGGATGCTCCAAAGCGGGTTGGAGTCTCCCGCGGCGGTTGGCACGAACCGCGAGCCAGGGAACTTCTCCGCGTACTGGCGGATCCTTCCCCGCCCCACGTTCTTGAGCTCCATGACCCAATCGAGCTTTTCACGGTCGATCCCGTCAGGGTCGTGGACGAAACCGCCGGAATCAGACAGGGTGACGGGCCGGGCACCGAGGTCGATCAACTTCTCGACCGTGTACTGCGCCACGTTCCCGCTGCCCGAGACCAGGCACGTCTTCCCCTGCAGGCCGTCCCCGCGTGTGGCCAGCATCTCTTGCGCGAAATAGACGGCCCCGTACCCGGTCGCCTCCGGGCGGATGGCCGACCCTCCCCACTCCAGGCCCTTGCCGGTCAGCACGCCGGAGAACTGGTTGGTGATGCGCTTGTACTGGCCGAAGAGATAACCGATCTCCCGGGCGCCCACGCCGATATCCCCGGCCGGCACGTCGGTGAACTGACCAATGTGGCGGTACAGCTCGGTCATGAACGATTGGCAGAAGCGCCGCACTTCGGCCGGGCTGCGGCGCTTCGGGTCGAAGTCCGAGCCACCTTTTGCCCCGCCTATGGGCAGCATCGTCAGCGCGTTCTTGAAGACCTGCTCGAAAGCGAGGAACTTGAGCAGGCCCAGGTACACCGTCGGGTGAAAGCGGAGCCCGCCCTTGTAGGGCCCTATGGCGCTGTTCATCTGGACGCGAAAGCCCCGGTTGATGTGGACTTCGCCCTTGTCGTCGACCCAGGGGACCCTGAAGATGATCACCCTTTCGGGCTCGGCCATGCGCTCGAGGATCTTGGCGGAGCGGTACTCCCGTCGCCCATCGACCACAGGCGCCAGGCACGGGTACACCTCGCGCACGGCCTGGTGGAACTCCGTTTCACCAGGGTTCTTTTCCTCGACCGCGGCTATCACCGAATCGACGTACGTCCTCACAGCCAGCTCCTCCCTTTCATACTCGCGAGGGCGCGCCGCAGGCCCTGACGAACTCTTCGATCCATCCGAGCGCCGTCCGGATGTTGTCGACCGAGTTGGCGTAGGACAGGCGTATGTAGCCCTCTCCCCATGACCCGAACGCGGTGCCGGACAGGCACGCCACCCCGGCCTCGTCGAGCAGACGGGCGGCCAGCACCGACGACGGCATCCCGAGCTGTTCCACGTTCGGGAACACATAAAAAGCGCCCTGTGGAGTGGCGCACGATATCCCCGGGATCTGCCCCAGGCCCTCGACGATCACGTCGCGCCGGACGCGGAACTCCGCCACCATGTCTTCGACCGGCTGCCACGGCCCTTCGAGAGCGGCTACGGCGGCGTCCTGGCTGAACGCCGAGGTACAAGAGACGGAGTTCACGATCAGGCGGGTGACCGGGTCCACGAGCTCAGGCGGGAACACGCCGAAGCCCAGCCGCCAGCCCGTCATAGCAAAGGGCTTAGACCACCCGTCGAGCAGGACGGTGCGCTCGGGCATGCCGTCGAAATCAAGGACGCTGTGGTGCTTCCCGTCGTACCGGGTTGCCCAGTAGACCTCGTCGCTCAGCACCGTCAGGTCGTGACGGACGGCGATGTCCGCTATGGCTTCACAGTCGTCCCGGGTCAGGGCGCTGCCGCAAGGGTTGTGCGGCGAGTTGAGGATGAGAAGCTTCGTACGGGGGGTGATCAGGTGCTCGACCTCTTCAGGGTCGACCCGGAACTCGTTCTTCTCTCGAAGGGGTACGGCCACGGGGACGGCCCCGACGAAACCTGCGATCGATTCGTACATCGGGAACCCGGGGTCCGGGTACAGCACCTCGTCGCCCTGCTCGCACAGGGCGAGCATGGTGTAGAACATGATGGGTTTGGCCCCCGGCGTGATGAGCACCCTGTCGGGTGGGACGCGCAGCCTTCCGTTGCGCTCCAGGTAGGCGCTGACGGCCTCGCGCAGCCGGACCGTCCCCGGTGCCGGCACGTAGTGGGTGTGACCAGCCTTCAGTCCCGCCTGGGCAGCTTCGACGATATGAGCGGGAGTGGTGAAATCCGGTTCCCCGATCTCGAGGTGCACCACACGGCGCCCGGCGCGCTCCAGCGCCTGCGCCTGGGCCAGGACGGCGAAAGCCGATTCGGTACCCAGGTTTTCCATTCTCGATGCGAGCCTTGTCATATTCCGGAAGATAACTTCTCTAACGGTGCTCGGACCAGGGCCGAAGGGCCCGGTCTCGGGGTGCTCGAGCGCCGTGGTGACCAAAGGCTCTAGCCCGGGACTTGTGGAGACCTGCATCATGTTGCGAGGACCGAGCGAGCTCTACGAGCGAGCATCCATAGTCGTGGCCGGAGGTTTCAGATGACGCCAGCTGTTGCCGTTGAGCGCATGGCCCTGGCGGGCAGGGCACATCCCTCGAGCGATGCCGAAGTGCGGCGTCTTTTTGCTGCTGCCGAGCAAGACTTCGCCCACTACGAGGTGCTAAAGGACCTGGTCGACGAGTGTATCGACTTGTCGCTCAACTACCGTCAGAGCGGGCACCCGGGCGGGTCGCGCTCCAAGGTCCACATGATGCTGGCCCTCAGCCTGTCGGGAGCGATGAGATGGGACCTGCGCCGGCCGTGGCTCCGCTTCTCGGACCGCTTCGTCCTCTCCGCCGGGCACACCGTCCCGCTCGTGTACGCCACGCTCGCCGTGCTCAACGAAGGGCTGCGAGCGCGCTACGAACGAAGTGGCCTCGAGCCCTATGCCTTCCCCGAGGACGGGAGGTTCGCCCTCACGTGGGAGATGCTGCCGGAGCTCCGCCACATCGGCGGCCTGCCCGGTCACGCCGAGATGGCGGGGAAAAGCCTGTTCTTGAAGTACAACACCGGACCTTCGGCCCACGGCGTAGGCCCCGCAGTCGGCGAGGCGCTGGCGCTGAAGCTGGCGGGGGCGCAAGAGGTGAAGGTCTTCGTTGTCGAAGGTGAAGGAGGGCTCACGCCCGGCGGCGCCCACGAGGCCAAGAACACGGCCTGGGGACTGGGCCTGTCAAACCTCGTCTTCCTCATTGACTGGAACGACTTCGGCATCGACCCGCGGCCGGCGTCGAGCGTGGTGAACGGCTCGCCGGAGGACTGGTTCGCCCCCTACGGATGGAGGGTCGCGGGCACCGAAGAAGGGTCCGACTGGGGGCCGGTGACGCGGGCCGTCCTCGATGGGGCTTGCGGGGCCAATCCCGATAACGTCCCCAGCGTGGCCTGGTTCAAGACCCGCAAAGGCCGCGGCTACGGGAAGTACGACGCCGCCAGCCACGGCGTCCCGTGGCCCATCAACTCCGAGCAGTTCTGGGTGGTGCGCAAGCAGTTCATGGCCCGCTACGGGGTCGAGTACCAGGGAGTGGACGCCCAGGCACCGTCCGAACCGGCGGCGTTGCGGGCTCAGGAAGAAGCCAATCTGCAGGTCGTGATGGAGGTGCTGCGTCGCGACGATGACCTCGTCAACTGGCTCTCGGACCGGCTCGTGGCTATTGCCGGTACGGTGCCCGAGGCCATTGACGGGTTCCGGCTCGGCGGCAAGGCCGCCGAAGTGTTTGCCGACAAGAGGATCTACGACTTCGAGCACTACCCCGATGACCTCTGGAAGCGCCCCGGCGACAAAGCACCTAACCGCGCCGCCCTCGGTGCTTGGGGGTCGTACGTCAACGCCCTCGCCAAGCGCGACTACGGGCGGCCCCTGTTCATCGCCTGCTCCGCGGACCTGGCCGATTCCACGAACATCTCCGGCTTCGCGGCGGACTTCGGGGAGATGCGGGGCTTCGGATGGTACGAGAGGAGCTCGAACCCCACCGGGGCGGTGCTGCCGACCGAGATCACCGAGTTCACCAACGCCGGCCTGATGGCGGGGCTGGCGACGGTCGACTTGGCGGAGGACCCGTTCACCTCGTTCGATGGCTTCTGGGGGGCGAGCTCGACCTACGGCTCGTTCTCCTACCTCAAGTACGGCCCCATGCGGCTCTTCAGCCAGCTGGCGCAGGACTGCGACCTCAAGGTCGGGAAGCTCTTGTGGGTCGCCGGCCACTCAGGGCCCGAGACCGCCGAGGTCTCGCGTACTCACTTCGGCATCATCGAGACGGGCGTGACCCAGCTGTTCCCCGAGGGCCGGGTCATTGACCTCCACCCGTGGGAGTACAACGAGGTGCCCGTCGTCCTCGGGGCGGCGCTGGCACTGGACGCGCCGATCGTGGC
>JBEKNX010000136.1:0-10514 GCA_049522375.1 Acidimicrobiales bacterium
CCCTCGCCCGCACCGTCATTGCCCCAACGGGGGCCGCTCAGTTCCACAGCTCAGGTACCCCGAACCGTAGTGTCTCCATACAACCACGATACCGGCACCGCCTGTGCAGCCCGGGACGCACCGCTCGGGACGCGTTCCGGCTCTACCACTCGTTCTTCGAGCGGCTCCTGGCCGTCTGACCGTCTTTCGGCGCAGGCCCTAGAGTCGGGGCCATGCCAGAGCTCCTACCCTTTGCCGGGCTGCGCCCCGACCCCTCCGTGGCCGGGCGCCTGGACGACGTGGTCTGCCCGCCTTACGACGTGATCACCGAGGAGCAACGCCAGGCCCTATTGGACCGCAGCCCCTACAACGTCGTGCGGGTGGAGCTGCCCGACGGCGATTACGGCCGCGCGGCGCGGCTCCTCGACCAGTGGCGCGCCACCCGAGCGTTGGTACGCGAGAGCGCCCCCGCCCTGTACGGCTACCGCATGACATACCGGGCCCCCGATGGGCGCACGCGCCACACCCTGGGCGTATTGGGAGCGTTGGTCCTCGAACCGCCGGGGCGGGGCATCCTCCCCCACGAGCACACCACGCCCAAGGCCAAGGGCGACCGGCTCGCGCTCATCCGGGCCACTCGTTGCAACACCTCGCCCATATGGTGCCTGTGCTCCGAGCCCGGCCTGGCCCAAGCCCTCGGGCCCGTCCCGGAGGGCCCGACCGGGCCCGGCACGGGGCCGGCCCGGGCCACCGACGACGACGGCAACCTCCACGAGCTGTGGCCGATGTTCTCGCCTGCCGTCCACCAGGCGGTGGCGGACGTAATGGCGGCGCGCCCCGTGCTGGTAGCCGATGGCCACCACCGCTACGAGACGGCGCTCGCCTACCAGGCCGAGCGGCGCCATCAGGTCTGTGGCGACGCTCGGGGCCAAGCGGGCTACGACGCCGTGCTGTGCTATGTGGTCGAGCTGGCCGAAGAGCACCTCCAGGTCCTGGCCATACACCGGGTGGTTTCGGGGCTGCCGGCGGGGACGGACGTGCTGGGCGCCCTGGCGCCCGTCTTCCAGCTAAGCCCCACGGGAACGTCTGGCGCGGACAGCTCCGGTGCGGGCCTCCTGGCCGAGATGGCCCGCGTCGGGGCCCTGGCCGTGGTCACCCGTCAGGGCACCTACCTGGCCTTTCCCCGGGCCGGTGCACCCGCCGAGAGACAGGATCTCGATTCCCGCCGGGCGGACGCCGCCGTGCAGCACCTTCCCCCCCACCAGCTCACCTACGAGCACGACGTACCCGCGGCGTTGGCGGCGGTCAGCTCAGGTGTGGTGGACGCCGCCATCCTGTGCCGGCCCGCGGCCATAGACCAGATCGCCCGCACCGCCCACGGCGGGGCGCGCATGCCGCCCAAAACCACCTTCTTCTGGCCCAAACTCCGCACCGGGATGGTGCTGCGAGACTTCGAAGGTTTTGAAATGCCGACGACTTAGAAGAAACTCATCTTCTCTTCATGTGGCTGACCGATACTCCAATAGCGCCGCTGAAGCTTTGTGAAGGCGGCCCTAAGCCGCCCTTTTGGGAGCAAGGAGAAGATCAGGATGAGCGACGAGCGAGACGCAAAACTGTACCCCTTCACTCCTCCCCCGCCCGATCCCGACTCAGCCAGCAGCGTCGCCCGGGCCCGTAAGCCTCGTCGCTCCCGCCTGACCAAGACGGCGGCGGGCCTGGCGGTCATCCTGGGGACTGGCACCGGTGCCGCCGCGGTCGCTCTCGCCACCTCCTCGGGGACTGTCCCCGCCTCGGCCTCGAGCGCCGCCAGCACGGCAAGCTCCGTTGCGCCGTCTGACGCCGCCGCGCCCTCCGTCACCACGCCCACGCCCCCCCGGGTGCGGCGCGGCTTTTTCGGCGGAGGCGGAGGTTTTGGCGGCCCCGGAGGGTTCATGACCCGTGCCCCGGGCGCCTTCGGAGGGCCAGGCGGCTTCTTGGGGGCTCTCGGTGGTGGCGGCATCATCCACGCCAGCTACACCATCAAGGACGCCAAGGGCACCTATGAGACCATCGACACCCAGGTCGGCACGGCGGAGGACGTCAGCTCCGGCTCGCTCACGGTAAAGAGCGCCGACGGCTTCAGCCAGACCTACGACGTCACCAGTTCCACTATCGTCGACGCCGACTACGAAGGCATCCTGTCGGTCAAGGTGGGCGACACGGTCAGCGTCCAGGCCCTGACGGACGGTCCTACCATCACGGCCCAACGCGTCCAGGACGTGACCCAACTTCAAGCCAACCGCCCAGCCTGGGGCAGGGGCCCGTCGACCGCTAACCCGGGGCCAGCCGTCGCCACGACCACCCCAGCTGCCACCAGCACCACCACCAGCACCACTACGACCACCGACCCAGGGGCGGCGTAGACCAGCCGTGCCTTGCGGGCCTGCCCGCTCCCGACCGCGGCCCGAGCCGGCGCGTTCCTCGCCGCCGGCCTGGACCATTGCCCGCGCCTAGCGGGCGAGGCGGTTGACCAGTGACGACGCTGCCGTGACAGCCACGGCAACGGCCACCACCAAGGCCAGGAAATCCGTCCCGAGATGGTCCTGCGTGCCCACCAGTAGCCCCCGGAGAGCATCGACCTCATAGCTGAGCGGGTTCGCCTCGCTCAGGTACTTGAGCCAGTGGGGCATGATGCTCACCGGGTAGAGGGCGTTGGAGGCAAAGAACAGGGGCATGGTCATGAGCTGGCCGAAGCCCATCAGGCGGTCCCGCTTCATGAGCACCCCGGCCATGGTCATCGACAGGCACGAGAAAAACGCCGAGCCCAGCATGACTACCGCGAACGTCCCCAGCAGATGGGCCGGGTCGACGCTGAGCGAGACCCCCAGGATGGCGGACAAGACCAGCACCACGATCACCTGGGCCGACGCCCGCACGCCGGAGGCGAAGGCCTTGCCGATGATGAGGGCCGAGCGTGGCGTGGGCGTCACCAGCAGTTTCGTGAGGACGCCGGCGTCGCGTTCCCAGATGATCTGTATGCCATAGAAGATGGCGATGAAGAGCCCGGACTGGGCCACGATCCCGGGGGCCAGGTAGGACAGGTAGGGGATGTTGCGGGGCGTCGGTATGGCGTGGATGCGGTTGAAGGTCTCGCCGAATATCACCAACCACAGCACCGGTTGCACGGCCCGGGTCAGCAGTTCGGTGCGATCGTGCTTCAGCTTCTGCAGCTCGACCAGGCAGAACGCCCCCACCCGGGCCGGGTACCGCCTCAACGTGGCCAAGGCGCCCTCGTTCTGGGCCAGGCGCCAGTCCTCGAGGCCCTTCAGGCTGTCGTTTTGGCGCGCTGGTCGGCCGTCGGTGCCGGTCTCAGCCGAGCCGGCGGGCGGTACGCCTAGTGCTGCGGACTTCACGCATGCCCCCTTTTGCTTGGTCGCCGTCCAGGGCCCCGCCCGCGTAGTGGCGGAAAACGTCCTCCAGGCTGGCGTCGGGGCCCAGCGCCGCCTTTAGCTCGGCCGGTGCTCCTTCGGCCCGCTTTACGCCCAGGTGCATGAGCGCCACCCGGTCGCAGAGCAGGTCCGCTTCCTCCATGTAGTGAGTAGTGAGCAGGACCGTCATCCCCGTCGTCCGGCACATTTCTTCGACCCTCTCCGTTTGCGTTCTCGGCGGGGGATGTCGTAGAGCCGGGCGAACCACATCACGTTCTCCATCCCCGTGAGCGCCGCCTCGATGGAGAGCGCCTGAGGGACGTAGCCCATGAGGCGCCGGGCGGCCATGGGCGAGGCCACGACGTCGAAGCCGAAGACCTCCACGTGCCCCTCCCTCACCGGCAGCAGCGTGTTGACCAGCCGGATGGTGGTCGTCTTCCCGGTGCCGTTGGGCCCGAGCAGCCCGAAAACCTCCCCGTGGCGTACCTCCAGGTCGAGGTCGGCGACCGCCGCCTGGCCGCCGAAGCGTTGGGTCAGGCCTCGGCACACTAGCGCCGGGAGCTGGCTGAAAGCGCGGCCCGGCTGCGGGCCCAGCTCCTCGGCGGGGACAGGAGCAACTGTGCTCATCGGGCGCCGTTGCTTCCCAATGTGACGGCCAGACGGCCCAGCGGTCCCAGCGCGCCGGCCAAGGCGCGGCGGTCCTCGGCACTGAGGCTGGCCAAGGCTTCGGCCAGAGCGGCCGAACGCTTCTCCAACCACGCCCCCATCCCCTCGGCCACCGGGGGGGCCAAAAAGAGGCGGGCCACCCGGCGGTCCCCAGGGTCGCTGCGGCGTGTGAGCACGCCGGGCTCCACCAGTTGACGGACCAGGGTGCTGACCGTATTGGGAGCCACGCCCAGCTCGGCCGCCGCCTCCGCCACCGAGATCCCCGGCCGGCGCCGCACCACTCTGACCAGCTGGACCTGGGCGTTGCTGAGACGGGCGACCTCTTCCACCTGGCCGGCCTGGCGCCGCACAGCCCGGCGGACCGACGACATGGCGTCCACCAGTTCGTCGGCCAGCGCCCGGTCGGTCTCGGTCCCGGGCACCGCTGCCGTCGCCTGTAGCAAGCTCACCGCCCCACATTACCTCTGTTACAGAGCTAATAGGTCCCGAGCTAACACAGGACGCTGAGTAGTCTCAGCCCATGAGCTACGACATGAAAGCGGAGACGGTCAGGATCAGCGGCCACGGTGGTGACGAGATCGAGGCCTACCTGGCCCAACCCCTCGGGAGCGGCCCTTACGGCGGCGTGGTCGTCATCCACCACATGCCCGGTTACGACGAAAGCACCAAGGAGATCACGCGGCGCCTCGCGGCCCGGGAGGGCTACATCGCCCTCATGCCCAACCTCTACTGGCGCGAAGCGCCCGGAGCGGCCCCTGACGACGCCGCCGCCGCCGCCCGCGCCCAGGGAGGGGTGCCGGACGAGCGCCTGGTGGGCGACGTGAAGGGCGCCGCCGACCACATCAAGTCGCTGCCCGGTGCCAACGGCAAGGTCGGCACCATCGGCTACTGCTCGGGCGGGCGCCAGTCGTTCCTGGCCGCCTGCTCGCTCCCCGTGGACGCCGCCGTAGCCTGCTACCCGGGAATGGTGGTCACGCCGCCCCCGGCCCAGTACAACCTCAAGGTCGGCCCCATCATCGACCTGGCCAAGGACCTGCACTGCCCTCTGCTCGGGCTTTTCGGCGAAGAGGACCAGAACCCCTCCCCCGAGGACGTGGCGGTGATGGAAAAGGAGCTGGCGCAGCACGCCAAGACCTATGAGTTCCACTCCTACCCGGGCGCGGGCCACGCTTTCTTCTGCGTGGAGCGGCCCGCCTACCGCCCCGAGGCGGCCGTCGACGGGTGGCGCCGGGTGGACGCTTTCTTCGGCCGCTACCTCGCCTCCTAAGGCCCGTCATGTGCACTTACCAGACCGATCATGTGGCCCTCAGCGGCAGCGGGAAGGGCGCCGGCGGGTGGTTCCCGTTGGCCGCCGCCACCGTCTACTTCGACCACCCCGTGCACGCCCCCGCCGAGCACACCCTGAACGTCGACTTCATAAACCCCGGTCTAGGCCCGGGGGCGCGGGTGGCGGTCGAGCTCGACCCTGTTTCGGCCCGGGCGCTGGCCGAGGCCATCCTGGCCGCCGTGGACAAGGCGGAGGTGTGGTCCGTGCCCGCGACCTGACCGGAGCGCCCCGGTAAGCTCCTGGCGGGTGAGCGACCTCGACGATCCCTGGCTTACCGGGGTAATGCGCGAGGCGTTCTCCCCCCTGGTCGCCGGGGACAGCTGGCCACTGGCGGCGGTGGCCGTGGCCGGGGAGCGCTCCGGCACCTGGGTTTCGGGCGCTTCGGTCACCTCGGGGTTCCACATCGGCTCGGTGACCAAGACCTTCACCGCCCTCCTGCTCGCCACCATGGCGGCTACGGGCCATATCGGGCTGGAAGACCAGGTCAGCCGGTACCTGCCCCCGGCATCGGGCTCTAGGACCAGGCTCGTCGACCTGGCGACGCACACGGCGGGCTACCCGAGGATCCCTACGAACCTCAAGGTACGCATGCTGCTGCGGCTCCGGGACCCGTACTCGCGGGTGCGCGACGGAGACGTCGACCGCGCCCTGCACAAGCTGAGCCAGGCGCACGGAGCGGCTCCGCACCCGTTCGAATACTCCAATTTCGGCTACGGCGTGCTGTCCCGGGCGCTGGCGGCGGCGGGAGAAAGGCCGTTCGGTGTGCTGCTGCGCCAGGAGGTACTGACGCCGCTCGACTTGGACGAAGACGTGTCTTTGGAGACGGGCCCCGACCCTGACGGGCGACGCCTGTTCGGCCATGACGGCTCGGGCGCGGAGATCGAACACTGGCGCAACCCCGCCCTGCCCGGCGCCGGCTGCCTGTTCGCCAACATCCGTGGCATGCGTCGTTACCTGGAGGTCAACCTCAACCCCGAGACCACTGCCTTGCGCTCGCCATTGGAGCTTGTCCATGAGGCCCGCCAACCCGCCGGGCCGGGCATGGAGGTGGCGCTGGGCTGGCTGGTGCGGGCCACCGATGAGGGACCGGTGCACTGGCACAACGGGGGCACGGCCGGCTTCGGCAGCTTCATCGGCTTCGACCTGCGGCGCCGGCTAGGGGTCGCCGCCCTCCTAAGCCGCCGCCACGACCATGACCTGGACGAAGCGGCCATGCGAGCTATCTCCGAGCTTCGGGCTGAGGGCCGCAACCCTGGGCGGAGCTTCACGGCGTGAGGGGAACGGCGCCCGCGCCCCTGACTGACAAGCCCCGGCACTGACAAGCCCCGGCACTGACAAGCCCCGGCACTGATCAGCCCGGCCCGTAACCAGCCAGGCCCGCCCCGCTCCAGGCTTCGAACAAGCGGGCGTAGTGGCCGTCAGCCTCGAGCAGCTCGTCGTGGCTGCCTATCTCGACCAGCTCGCCGTCGCGCATCACGGCCACCCGGTCGGCCCGCTCAGCCAGCGGCATCCGGTGAGCCACCACGATGACAGTCCGCCCTTCGACCAGGACGGCCAGGGCTGCCTCCGCTTGGCGCTCGGTCCCGGGGTCGACGCTGGAAGTGGACTCGTCCATGATGAGCACGGCCGGGTCCGTGAGCGCCGCCCGGGCCAGGCTGACCAGCTGCCGTTCGCCGGCCGAAAGGTGCGCGCCCCTCTCCCCCACATCGGTGTCCTCGCCCCGGGGCAGGCTGGCCAACCAGTCGCTCAGCCCCAGGCGGGCGATGGCCCCCCGGGCCTCTTCCGGCGTCGCCCCCGGGCGTCCCAGGGCCACGTTCTCCAGCACCGTGCCCCGGAACAAGAAGCCCTCCTGGGGCAGCACCACGATGCGCTCCCGGATGTGTGCCAGCAGTGCCTCGCGCAGGTCCACGCCGCCAAAGCGCACCGAGCCGGCAGTGGGGTCGTAGAGCCGGCCCGCCAGTTTGGCCAGGGTGGACTTGCCGCCCCCGGTGGGGCCGACCAAGGCCAGGCGCTCCCCGGCCTCGACCCTGAGGTCCACCCCCTCCAGCACCAGGCGCTCGTCGAGCTCGTCGGGGCCCAGGTCCTCGTCGGCACCGACACCGTAGGCGAAGTGAACTGACCGCAGCTCCAGGGGCCCTCGTTCGGGCAAGGGCGACGGGCGCTCCGGGTCCACCATGGCCGGGCCCACCTGGAGCAGCCCGAAAACGGTGGCCATGGCTGCCTCCGAGGACTGGAGCAGGTCGAACAGGGCAGACAGGCTGGTGATGGCGTTGAACAGGTTGGCCAGGTACAACACGAAGGCGGCCACGATCCCCACCGTGGTGAGATGAGCCTGGATGAGCAGGGCGCCGGCCACTAGGACAACCACGGTCGACGTCACCCCCGACCACTCGATCTTGGGGAAAAACCGCGAGGAGAGGCGCACCGTCGCCAGTTCGCCGTCCAGCTGGACCTGGTTGACCTGCTTGAAGCGCTCGATGGTCGCCTCTTCCTGGCGGAAGGCCTGGATCACCCGCACGCCCGCCAGGTCCTCGTCAAGCGACGCCAGGGCCTGGCCGATCAGCTCACGGACCAGGCGGTAGGCCCGGGTCGAAGCCGTCCGGTAGCGGGCCGAAGCCATCAGGCCGGGGACCAAAGACACGACCACCACTGCGCACATCAACGGGGACATGACCACCAGGACGATCATGGAGGCGACGAACAGGCCGATGCTCGTGACGAAGCTCGACAGCCCGCTCTGCACCAGGCTCTCCAGCGTGTCGATGTCGGCTGTCATCCGTGACAGCAGCTGGCCCGAGCTTTCGGCCTCGAAGAAGGCCAGCGGCTGGGACAGCAGGTGGGAGAAGACCCGCCGGCGCAGGTCGTTGAGGAACGACTCGCCTATGCCCGAGACCTGGAGCGTCTGGAGCCGGGTGAGCCCGAAGTAGGCGATGCTCACCACCACGTAGGCGGCACCGGCGATGTTGACGGTCTTCATGGAGTGGTGGAGCACGAGCCCGTCGTTGATGGCGTAGCCCACAAGGGCCGGGCCGGCCAGGGTGGTGGCCAGGCCGGCCAGCAGCACGACCAGGGCCACGACGATGCGTTTGCGGTAGGGCCGCAGCGACCGGAAGACCACGGACCACAGTGCCGGAGGGCGGGGCTCGGCGCCCGGCGGCCGCCGGCGCAGGCGGGGCCGGGTCATGGCGACGGGTTCCGGGCCCCGTCCGGGTCGGGCGGTCGAGGCTCGCACTGCTCTTCGAAGTGCTCGAGGCTGAGGACCTGGCGGTAACGCTCCGAGGTGGCGACCAGGCCCTCGTGGGTGCCCTCGGCCAGTACCCTGCCGTCCTCGATGAGCACGACGCGGTCAGCCACGGCAATGGTCGCCGGCCGATGGGAAATGATGACGGTGGTCTTGCCCGCCCGCGCCGCGGCCAGTGCCCGCATTACCTCGAGCTCCCGAGGCGCGTCCACCGATGATGTGGCGTCGTCCAGCACCAGGACCCGGGGGTCGGCGAGCAGGGCGCGGGCCAGGGCGACCCGCTGGCGCTGGCCGCCGGAAAGACCGAGCCCACGTTCGCCCACAGGGGTCTCATAACCCAGCGGCAGCTCGTCGATGAACTCGTCCGCCTGAGCCAGGTGCGCCGCCACCGCCAGGTGCTGGGCTGTGGCCGAGGGGCGCCCCACTCGCAAGTTGGCGGCGATGGTGTCGTTGAACAGGAAACTGTCCTCGAACACGACCGCCACCGCCTGGCGCAGGACGGGCAGGCTGAGCTGGCGCACGTCCACGCCGTCCAGGGTCACCGACCCCGCCTGCGGGTCGTAAAGACGGGCCAGTAGGGAAAGCACCGTGGTCTTGCCCGAACCCGTGGCCCCCACCACCGCCACCACCTCCCCTCCCGCTATCGACAGGTCGAAGCGGTCCAGCACGGCGCGCCCCACCGCCTCCCGTCCCGGGACGGCGCCCGCAGCGCTGCCCGTCCCGCTGGCGGGGCCCGTGGCGGGGCCGGCGTAAGCGAAGCTGACCCCATCGAAGCGGACTGCCCCCGGGCCGGCCGGCAAGCGCCGGGCTTGCGCCGGCTCCTCCACCGCGCTGTGCCGGGCGAGGATGCTGTCCAGGCGGTAGCCCGATACCACGGCCCGTTGCACCATGACGATGTAGGCCCCGATGGACTGGAGCGGCCCGGTCAAGGTGGCCAGGTAGGCGTTGTAGGCCACGAGCATGCCGATGCTGAGACGGTGGTGAAGCACCAGGTAGCCCCCGAGCCAGTTGACCGCGGCCAGCTCCAGCATGGGGACGGTGTTGAGAGTGGGGAGGTAGCGGGCCCTGGTCCTGACCACCCGCATGGCTTCGGTCCAGACCGCCCCGGCCGAGCCCGCCATGCGAGCCTCCATCATGGGCTCGGCCCCGAAGCCCTTGACCGCCCTCACGCCCGAGATCGTCTCCTCCACCACCCCGGCGAGGGCGCCCCGTTGGCGCTGCAGGTCGGAGATGGCCTCGCGCACCCGGCGGGAAAAGCGGTTGGACGTCACGGCCACCACCGGCAGGGCGGCGATGGCTACGACGCCGAGCAGCGGGTTGGTGATGATGAGGATCACGCCGACCGCCAGGGCGAGGGCGGCGTTGGCCACCCAGAACGGGGCCGAAGCCACCACGGCCTGGATCTGGAACAGGTCGCTGGTCACCCGGGACAGGAGCTGGCCGCGATTGATGTTCGAGTGGTAGGCCACGTCCAGGAAAAGCAGGTGGTCGTGGAAGCTCCGCCGTACCTCGGACTCGACGCGCCGCGACGCCACCCCGTTGAACCACCGCCGGGATCCCGAAGCCAGCGCCTGGACCACGCCCAGGACGGCGACGATGCCGACGTAGGTGCCGAAGCGCGCCCAGCGGTGGGCCACGAGGCCTTCGTTGACGGCGTTGCCGACCAGCAGGGGTATCGTTGCCACTGCCGCCGCCGAGACCAGGGCCGCCGTCACCGACGTCCACAGCACTCCCCAGTGGCCGGCCATGGCCCGACGCATGAAGTCCCAACCTTGGCGGGCCCGGCGCCGGCTCTCTTCGACCTCCGCCCGGCCCAGCCCAGCCGTCACGTCTATGACCTGGCCCGGCCTGTTCGGGCCGGCCACGCCAGCCTGCCCTCCGTGGGCCTCCCGTC
>JBEKNX010000137.1:0-10422 GCA_049522375.1 Acidimicrobiales bacterium
GACTACGCCGCCCACGACCACGGCCACCCAGCCGCCGCCGCCCACGACCACAGCTCCCACCACCACAACCCAGCTGCCGCCGACCACCACGACCACCGCCCCGACCACCACTACCACTCAGCCGCCGCCCACGACCACGACGGCTCCGCCCACCACGACGGCTCCGCCCACCACCACGGCTCCGCCCACCACCACGGCTCCGCCCACCACCTCGGCTCCGCCCACCACCTCGGCTCCGCCCACCACCACCACCACGGCCCCGCCCACGACCACCACCACCACGGCTCCGCCCACAACCACCACCACCACGGCCGCGACCACCACGACCAGCGTTGCTCCCGGCACCGCCGGGCAGTCGTGGCTGATCCCGGCCTACCAGTACCCGACCTCGGGCTCGATGTGGTCGACCCTGGCGACGACGGCCCCGGCCAACCTCCCCGCCTACGTCATCGCCAACGTCGATTCAGGGCCGGGCACAGCGCTCGACTCGACCTACGCTTCGGCGATCAGCAAGGCCGAGGCGACCGGCTGGACGATGATGGGGTACGTCGACACGGCTGAGGCCACCGACTCTATTTCCTCGGTGGAGTCACAGGTCAACGAGTGGCGCTCGCTCTACGGGGTCAACGACATCTTCTTCGACGAGGTGACCGGCGCCACCGCCAACCTCAGCTATTACGAAACGCTGACCGGTTACGTCCACTCATTGGGCGGCATCGACATCCTCAACGCGGGCGCCCCACCGGCCTCAGGCTACCTCTCGACGAGCGTGGACAACGGCATCGTGGTCATGGAAGACACGCTGGGCGCGTTCGAGTCCGACCCGCCGCCGGACTACTCGTCGGCACCGGTGCAGATCGGCTACATCATCACCTCGGGGCCGAGCCAGTCGGACCTGCTCTCGACGTTGCAGACGATCAAGGCTCTCGGCGGGAACCTGGTCTACGTCACCGATCAGGGAGACTCTTACAACGATCTCCCGAGCTACTTTGCCGCCGAGAACGCAGATCTGTAGCGCTGGGCACCAAAACGGGTACAACGCCCGTCCTTAGGCGGTTGTTCAGCCACCCCCCGGCGTTTGGTGGCGCTGATGGGTTGCTTCGCTAAACGTCCGAAGCAGAGAACCCCAAGGGCCAGGACATCATGGCCCTACGACGCTGAAACCACCTTCCCCTTTGGCGGAATCAGCAATCTACGACGTGAATCATCGGGTCGAGGACCTTGAGGTCGGCCCGATCGGAGCTGACCACGATGGCATGATGACGGCGAGCCGCCAGCACAACCGAGGCGTCGACCACGTCGGTCGTTCCGGCATCCCCGCAAAGTACTCCCGCGGCCCTGGCCCCGGCGTCGCTCAAGGGCTCCACAAGGACGTCACGAGCGTTCAGGAGCCGAGCCAGTCTTGCTTGGCGCCCACCGCTTCTCCAGACCTGGCCTACCACACCGGCCGGCACAATGACGCGCCGGTGCTCTTGCCGCGCGACCTCGATGACCGCGGCCGTCTCCCGGTCGGCCCGTTCGACGGCTATCAGGGCTCCAGCATCAAGGACCAGGCTCAAGGCTGCTCCGCGAGCGCCAACCGCGTCCGGGCTCGGGCGAGCTCCTCCTCGGTCACCGGCCCGCCCGACTGGTCGAACAACTCTGCCAGGACGCCAGCGAGGTCTTCACCCTCGACGCGCGCTTGGCCGGCTTCGTTGAGCCAGGCGCTCAGGGACTTCGCTCTTCCCTCGGCGACATCGCGGCGAGCCCGATCTGCCACCGCTGGATCGAGGCTAACGGTCACCTTGGCCACGGTCATACTTTTACCTTACCACCGTTCTCCTGCCAAGGGTGCGCCGCCCGAGCCGAGGCCGTGCAGTTCACGCAACCCACAGCGCCACCAAACGCCGGGAGTTGTTCAGGAAAGGATGGCCCGGGCTCACCGGCACGAACGGGTCGTGCGGGCTGGCAACCGAGGGCACGCCGCTACGGCCCCGATGGCCACGCCGTCATCGACCCCGGTCGTGTCCGCGACGAGAACTTTGTGAGCAGCGCCGGTGGTGAGAAGCCAGCAGGGGGCTTGCGTGCCCGAGCCCGCTGCTGGCTCGCTTCCCAAAGCTCTAGTACCTCTCCCGACGGCCACGACTACCCGTCCCTAGACCCCACTTTGGCGGCTTACGCTGGCGCCCCTTGCAAGCGATGGCGACCAGAGCGAAAAGCACCACCGCGGCTACGTACGCGACCGGCGGCGTCGGGCTTCGAGGTCGAAGGGGCAGTTATGGAGACCGTCCGACGGGTTAGAAGGCCCCCGCTCCGTCAGGGGTGCCCAACCCAGTGGGCCCGTTCCAACCGGGCCCGGCGTTGCACAGGTCCGTGCCGCAGCTCCCGGTGCTGCCAGAGGTGATGTTGAAGAAGGCGCCCGGCGAAGCGTAGAGGCCGGAAGCTCCCCCGGAGGCGCCATTAGTGCCCAACCCGCCCGCCAGGCCGTAAATAGCGGAGATGATCTGGGTGGACACGCTGGTACCCCCGAAGACCGTCCACCCGCTTAGGCCGTAGGTGTCATAGACGGCCACCCCGGTGTTGGGGTCGGCCACCGCCGACACGTCTGCGAGGGCGCGCTTACCGCACACGGACGTGATGTTGGAAATACCCTCCTGCCAGGATGGCTGGCCCTCATACTGCGAGCAGCCGCTGCCGGCGCCGGACCAGGCGGTCTCGGTGTAGCCCCGGGTGTTACTCGCCGCAGTGAGGGTGGTCCCCCCCACGGCGATGACGTCGGGGGAGGCGGCCGGGTACCCCACGCCCCCGGCGTAGGCGCTGTCGCCGGTCGCCGCGGTGATGGCGACCCCGGGGTGGTCGTAGTAGAGGGTGTCAGAGCTGGTATCGGAGGCCGAATCACCGCCGGCGTAGCTGTTCCCGATCGAAACAACTCCTGCCGCCGCCGCGGTATTTTCGGCGGTACCCAGGCTGGCAGTGGTGGGCGAGCTGGCCTCCACCAGCAGGATGTTGCACAGGGGGCAGATGGCCGAGACCATGTCCAAGTCGACCGAGATCTCCTCTGACCAGCCGACGTTGGGGGAGGTCCCGCGCTGGCTCTCCTGAGTGAAGGTGATGCAACCGCTCGTCGCTCTTCCGGAGCAGACCGGCTCCAGGCCCCACTGGGAGCGGTAAGTGGAAAGGTTGGACAGGGCGTCGGGGTCGCTGTAGGCGTCCACGATCGCCACTGTCTTGCCGGCCCCATCGTTAGCGCTCGCCGTGGTCAGGCCGTAGGCCCCTTGCAGATCGGCCGGGTCGTAGCCCGACGGGGTGGTCGGCGGCGGGCTTCCTCGGCCGCCGTGAGAGCGGCTGGGCACGACGTGATGGCCCTGCCATGAGAAGGGGTTGTCCAGCTCGATGGCGTTACAGGCGATTGCGCTGGCGGCCCCTCCGGCGGAGCCAGCACAGGCACCTGACCAACCCGCCGGCCAAGACCAACCACCGCCGCCACCACCGCGGCCGTACTGGCCGACAGGCGAAGCCAGAGCAGCCATGGGAAGGCTCAACAAAGCTGCCAGTCCCGAAAGCCCGACGACGGTGGCAAAGGCTCGACGTCCCATCTCCACACCTCTCAGTCAGCTGATGTCAAGGACTCGCGACCAGCCCAGGAGCGGTGGCCTGACAGTTCGCTAGAGGCCTTTAGGATAGCAGCACCTCGGCGTCAACGACGCCATGGGCCGGTCTTAGCCGACCGTTCTCTGTTTGAGCGCCACGTGCCGCATCTCTCACTTCAAAAAACAAAGACGGACGGGACATCCTGTCCCGCCAGTCGTTTTATGTGGCTCTTTTTCCCGCTATCGGGGCACGACGGTGACCGGGCAACGGATACCAGGGGCGGCGCTCAGGCGCGGGTCGGCGGTGAGCACGCTGCAACCCAGGAGCTCGGCCAGGGCAATATAAGAGGCGTCGTACACCGACAGGTTTTCCCGCAGTTCCCAAACCCGGGCCAGGAGCGGGAACACCGGGTACCGTTTGATCCCGAGACGGCGCAGGACGTACAGCGCCGTCCAGCCGGCGCCCGCCTCCAGGTGCTGCACGTTCACGCTGCGCCGTAACCCGGCCGCGACCTCAAAGTCGAGCAGCTGCGGGGCATGGAGCTGCTCGCGGGCCAGGACGGCCCGCGCCGGGCCGGCGTTGAGCAACGCCGACAGGGTGGCGGAGGCGTCGACGACGATCACTGGCCCGCTCGTCCGGCTTCCAAGTCAGCGACGATGGTGGCGGTGCCCACGCCCAGATCGGGAAGAGAACCAAGCAGTACCGGGTTGTCGGCGCGACGCGACACCTCGGCCAGCTCCCTCACCGCCGCCACCCCTACCGAAACCCCGTCCCGGGCGGCGAGCCGCTCCAGCCGCCGTACGACCTCGTCGGGTACGTCTCGCAGGTACAAGGTCCTCGGTTCGCCGGACGCCAAGACATTGCCTGCCATGTGCCGCCCCCACGGGGCCGGTCGGGCCCCTGACGGCACGGGCGACTGCTCCTTCAGATCCACGGGAGGGCGAGGTCGCGGCTCTGGCAGACGGCGCCGTGAGCCCTGGCTGGCGCGGAAGCCGGTTGCTACCAGCACCCTTAGGACCCCGCCCACGGTAAGCGCGAAAACAAAGGCGGCGACCACGGCGGCCACGACCGGCCGGCGGACCACGCTGTCCGTGAACACCAGTAGGGGAAGGCCGACGTAGACCAGACAAACGACGGCGGCTGCGCCCACGGCGCCGGTGGCACCCACCACACGCAGTACCTCAACCTTCCCCCCCACAACACGGACGGGCATAATGGCCGGGGTCACCGCCGGAAAAGCGTCACCGGCGACCACGGCGGCCTCGCCACTAGGGGCACCAGTACTACCGGGAGCAACCGTTCTGGTCGGCACTTCCCTACGCCGCCGTTGCCTTGCGGCCAAGGGCCGAGTCGGCCGCTTTAGTCTTGGGCGTGGGGTGCCATATAACTTCCCTTCTCCCTCGGAGCCACTCGGTAACGGCCCAGAGCCCCGCAGAACCTTCGAGCACGCCGGCCACCGGCACCAGGGCCACGGCAATGGCGATCTGGCCGGAGCGCTGCGCCGGCGTGAAGCCGGCGTCGGTGGTGTTGTACCAGGCACCGATGAAAACGGACCCGACCCATAAGAAGCCGACGACCGCCAACCAAAGGGTGATGGCCGGCGGCAAGAAGAAAGTGCGCCGGCCACTCACCATGCTGATGCTCCTCATGACCAGCAGGGGCAGGAAGGCGAAGGACAGCGTCCCAACGATCGACCCCAGAGCGAAAGTGGCAATACGGTAACCCGTCCCCACCGTCAACTTGAGCCTCTGAAAACGAGGAAGAGCCCTGAAGGCAGCCGTGCGCCGCGCCATGGTGATCCCCTGCAAGACGCCGAAGATCCATCGGTAGCGCTGCCGGAACGCACTGCGGACGGAGAACGGGGGCTGCTCCAGCATGACGCAGCCGTGCCACCCAAACACCCCCGAACCTCCGGCCAGATAGGCCTTCATCCCGAACACGTAGTCCTCGGCAATAAACGGTTGGCCGTCCAGGCAGCCGATGTCCCACCCCAGGGTGTTCTCAAAGTGCTCGTCCACAATGAGGTTGGACCCGTGGAGGTGCAAGGGCACACCGGACTCCATGACGTGGCGGCACTCAAAGCAGCCGGCCGGCCGGTTGGCCTCCATGGTGCGACAAAGGACGCTGGCCTGGCTGTACTCCAGCGGGTAATAAATAGGTCCCTCCAGGACACGGCATTTGGTCGTGGCCAGGACCTTAATCAGTTTGCGCAGTTCCGCCGGAGTGAAAACGCTCTCTTCGTCGTAATGGACGATAAACGTCTTCCCCGGTTTGCGGTTCCAACCCGTCCGACGGTACTCGACGGCGTAGTGCAGGCCCCTGGCCTTGAGCTTGGTCCCGTTGGGGGTCTCGTAGAGGGCGGGCACGGCCAGGGTGTCGACCCGGACCGGAGAGACCGCGAACGCCCCGTCGAAATAGGAGCTCTGTTCAGCCGATTCGGTGACCACTTCGACGGACAGAAAGCGGTCATAGAACCGTGGGTCTTCCCGGACGAGGTCCTCGATGTTCTGGATCCCCCGGAGGATCACCTCGGTACTGCCAGCCGACCCTTTGGTCGTTATCTGAACCTTCACGTAGGGGACCCGTAGAGCGCGAAGCTCTGAAGTGGTGACGGGGTCGAGGAGGCGGTACCGCCTCCAGTGGAAAATGAAACTGTACCAATAGGAGAACAGCCGGATGGCGATGAACGTGATCAGGACCAGGAAGACGTGGCCGGTGGCCACATAAAGGTCGGTGGCTATGGTCATCGTTGCACCCTGGCCAGGACCCGCGAGAAGTCCCGCTGGTCGACATCCCCGGCGTAGACCAGGACCCAGCGGGCGCGGAGCGCCCGGGCACGGTCCAGCGTGGCGGCTAAGGGAGCAGCTGAACTACAACTGCAGTACCTCTCCTCGGCCGAGACCGTTACCTGACGCCACGGCGACGACAGGACGAGGTCGGGCGTAAGGCCGTTGGTCTGGAACTGGCGCACCCCGTGACCGATCAGCCAGCGCTCCAGCCTGACCAGGGCGTCCTGGTCGCCTCCGAAGAAGGTCGAGTCGACCATGATAGCGACGGGGGTCGCATGCCAGGCCCGCACGTAATCGGCGGCGATGGTCTCGACGTAGCCGGACCAGGTGGTCACGGACCAGGGCAGCGGCCGGAGGCGGGGCGAGATCCAGCGTGCCGCCCGCTCGGGGTCAGACGTCTCCGTCTCCGCCAGTGTCTCGCCGCCCTCCCCGATACCCGCTTCCACGTAGGCGATGTGGGGGTCACCGTCGTAGCGGCGGGCCATGGCCGTTATGAAAACGCCCCAGGCCCGCTCGAACCGCGGGTCCCAGTAAACCGGGAGCACCGAACCGCTCGAGGTCGTGATGTGGGCTACCCCCAGGGCGTAGACCCAGCCCGGGGTGGCGTGGCCGGCGCGATAGGACCACGACTCGTCCCCTGCGGCCGAGATCCGCAGCACTACCTGCTTGCCGGCGGCGACCCACGGCCGCATGGCGTCGTAGACCCTTTGCCACTCGAAGACGTCTGGTCGAGGCTCTATCTGGGACCAGTAGAAATGCAGTTCGGCCGCGGCCACGGCGCGGTCCCCGGCGTCGCTTGGGGTCGAGTCGAACTCCACCACGCCCATGACCGGGGCATGGGAAGGCGCCCGGGCGTGGGGACGCACCCGCACATGCGCAGGCGCCCGCACGGCCGGCATGGTGGGGCGGCCGGGGCGAAGGACGACGACGGCCCCGGCCATGATGCCCACAGCCATCACGGCGGCGGCTGTGAGCAGGCGGCGGCGCCCCCCGGTGGCCGTGAGCAGGCGGCGGTGGCCCCCGAAGGCCGTGAGTCGGCGGCTCCCCCCGGTGGCGGCGGTGGCGGTCCGGCGCCGCCTCATAGCGCCCGCCCCCGGGCCAGGCCGACCGGGTAGTTGGTGGCGAGGTAGACGCACGTCGACTCCCCGTTCTCGACCAGCTTGAAACGAGAAGCCAGAGTCGCCCGTTCCGCGGGCGGGAAGGACGAAATGTTGTCGTCCGAGGTGATCAACCAGATCCGGGGGTGGACGTCGATGTCACGGACCAGTTGCTCGTCGTTGAGGATAACGGGCACGCCGAACTGCGTGTCCACCAGTTGGGCGTCTTTTTCGAAGACATAAAGCAGGACATAGGACTGGTGGTATGTCATCCAGTACGTGAGCTTCTCGCCGATGCCCTGCTCGACCCAGTTGGGGCGCCCGGCGGCGATCACGGCGTCCCCGCGCTGCCAGTGCGAGCGCACGTAGGCGTCCGCCGTCCCGTAGTCGTACTGGGAATGGGCCACGTCCGAGCGCAGGAACTTCACCGAAATGGGGCCCACGTCGCTGGGGCCGTTGACCAGGCTTAGGGCCACAGCGACCAGGGCCACGGCGCTGGCCGTACCGCACAGGGCCGTGCGTGTCCGGCTGTGCTCCCCCAGCTTCAGGCGCGCTAGGGCCTCACCGGCCCAGTCAGCGATGTCGCCCAGGGCGCCACCGGCGAGGACGAACACAAAGGGCAGGCATATGAAAACATAACGGGTGTAGTCGCTCGGGAAGACAAGCGACAACAGAGTTGCGGGTACGGCCCAGAACGCGACCAGGTAGCCCCGCCAGTGGTCCCGGCGCCGCAAAGCGGTCAGGGCGGCGAGCAGGGCGAGCCAGGAGACCATGGTGATGCCGCCCGTGGTCCCGGGCGTGAGGAAGACGTTGTCGATATAAAAGAAGGGGTTGGGCGACCAGGCAATGAGCGGCCCCCCGCTCGGGTCCACGCCGTAAGCGGGCGGGTGGGTCACGATGGCCAGCAGTACCTGTACGCAGATGACACCGGCAGCCAGACCACCGAAGACCCACCAGCGCCAGTTGCGGGCCCACGCCCACCCGTACCGGGCGAACAGCGCCAACGGGATTATCGGGAGCACGCTGAAGGACACCTCGTGGGCCAGGTACATGCACACGACGGCGGCCATGGCCACCGCCACCCGGCCGGTGGTGGGCTGGGCCAGCGCCCGAGCTAGCAAGATGGCGACCAAGATGACGAAAAACTGGACCATCTGGTACATGCGCACGTCGCGGGCGAACTGTCCTTCGATCGGGGCCACGGCAAACAGGAAGGTCGTAATGAACTGGAGGCCCCGGCGCCCGGGCAGGGCCATGGGGGCGAGCACGAAGCCGAAGAGCAGCACGGTGGCGCCGAACAGGACGACGCTGAACATCCGGTACGACGCGATATTGCTGTTGGTCAGGGCCCCGATAACAGCAATGCAGGCCGAGTAAAGTTCGGACTTCCAGTACTCGAAGCCGGACGGCCAGATGGGCAGGATGTGCCGCCGGATACCGTCGGCGGCGATGATGGAATCGAGCTCGTCCTGCCAGAGGTAGTCCCAGTTGAGCTGGTAGGACAACATGGCGACCATGGCCCCGCAGGTGGCGACGATGCCCAGGCGAGGCCAGTGGGCGGCCAGGTAACGCAGCACGCGCCGGGCGGGCCCCGGGCGTCGGGCCGGCCCTCCGCGCCGGGAGAGCGCGGCGTGGGAGGTGACAGCCCCCGGCTTTGGCCCGTTCGAAGTGGCCGGTGCCGGGCGGTCCGGGCGGTCCGGCCGGTCCCGGTGGCCCCCGGCCCGGTGGCCCCGGGCCTGGACGGCGTGCTGGCGCGGGGCCCGAACGGCCAGGACGACGGCCAGGCCCTCTCCAGCGATGAAAAGCGCCGTGACTACCAGTAGCGACGTGGGCGTGGCGGGGAACGGGGGGTAGACGATGTTGAGGTGCTTGGTCTCGTCCAGGAGGACGACCACCGAGGCGGCCGGCAGCACCCCCAGGGCGACAGAGGCGACGGCCCGGCGCCGGGGGGCGCCCAGCACCAATGCCAGGCCCAGGGCGCCGGCGGCGACGAGCAACGCCCAGCCGCTGTCGCCCAGGCGCAGAGCGAGGTACCGGTCCGCCGGTAGGGCGGCCTGGCCGGTCACGATCTGTAGGTTGGCGTCGAAGGCCGCCTGAGGGTGGTCGAGGACGGCCAGCCTGGCCCCCGAGGCCGAAGCCCACGCCGGGCCGGTGGCAAAGGTGGTCTTCAGGCGGGGCGTCGAGATGACCCCGTCGACGTACAACATCGCCTGGGTGCCGGCACCGGCGCCCACCGAGACGGCCACCCTGACCGGCCCGGTGGGCAGGAGCCCGCACACCGGGTAGACGGCGAGCGTGTACGGCTTTTGTAGCCCGCCCACGGCCCGGCCCAGGCCGTCCGGGCTACCGAAGGCACCGTGCCCGCCCGCACCTCGGGCGATTATCTGGCCGTCCAGGGACAGGCTGTAAGGGCCGGTGGCCGCCACCCGGACCCAGGCCTGCCGGCAGCCGGGGGGCACCTGGACCACCGTCGACGCCGTGAGCAGGCCGGAGGCCACGTCGCTGGCCAGCACGTGGCCGTCTGTGGGGGTGGTAAAGGCATCAGCGGGAGCCTCGACCAGCCGGCGGCCCGACCAGGCCGGCGCGCTGGTCGCCGCCACCCAATCGGCGGTGCTGACGTCAGGCCCGCTGAACGTCCCCGACTCGGGAAAGGCCTGGGCGGTCAGCGCCACGTTGGTGGTGGAGAGCCAATCTCCGGGCCTGGTGCCCATTACGACTGTCCCGGTGCCGAAGTTCAGCTCTATACGGGCTTGAAAAGAGGGCGCCCGGCTGGCCAAGTTCACCACTTCCAGGCCCATCGTGTTCATCCCCCGGGCCAGCGCCGGCAACAAGTCCAACGTGTCGACCTGCTCGGCCACGGCCTGGCCGGTAGCCGCCGGGGCCAGGTTGGCCTGGGCGGCGTACGGCGGGAGCTCGGGGGGAGCGGCGACCCGGAAACCGTTCAGGTACGGGGTGACGACCTGGTC
>JBEKNX010000138.1:0-20378 GCA_049522375.1 Acidimicrobiales bacterium
CGCTCAGGGCCCCGGTGGGGACCAGGTGCAGCTGGCCGGGACGGGAGGGGTTGTTCGCCCACCACGCCTGGTCAAGGGCGTCTGACAGCAGGTAGCGGGGGGCCCAACGCAGCGCCAAACGGGCGACGGCGATATCGGCCCATTGCCAGGACACCGTGCCGGAGCGCGGTGAGCCCTGGCCCTGCTCGACGATGTCGCCCTCAAAGTGGGCGATCCGGGCCAGGCGGTGCACAACCCAGCGGCTCGAGACCGGGATGCCCCGGCCGACGTTGATGACCGTTGGCCGTCCGGCATAGGGGCTTGGGCGCGAAGCCGCCAGCGCCGCCCTGGCCACGTCACGCACGTCTATGAAATCCCGGCCACCGTCGAGTGGGCCGAAGGTAACGCTGTGGCTCCCGGCCTCCACTGCCTCGCGCAAGGCTCGTACCGCCCGGCCGACCAGTGTCGAGGTCGGGTTCCCGGCGCCGATGGCGTTGAACACCCGGAGCACGGTGGCACTGACCTGGCCGTCTTCTACGGCCTCACAAATCAGCTCGGTGGCGGCCAGCTTGGTGATGCCGTAGTCACTGACCGGTCTCACGGCCGAGGTCTCGTGTACAGGTCCCCAATCCGTGGACGGCCCGTACTCGGCCGCAGACCCGAGATGGACCAGGTGCGCCGAGCTGTCCGCCAGGACCGACAGCAGTTTGGCCACCGTCATGACATTGAGCTGCTGCAATTGGGCCGGGCTGCCGGCGGTGGCCCCCACGCAGTTGACGACCACGTCCGGTCTGGCCTGCGCGAGCAGGTGGCCCAGGGCTCGCGCCGGTTCTTCGACGAGGTTGAACGACGTCCACCGCCCGCGTCCGCCGAACCGGGGGGGGTGTGCCCGGCGCAGCCGCGACGTGAAAATGCCCTCGGCGACGTCGGGATCGCCGGCCACAAGCCGGCTCACGTGGCTGCCGATGTAGCCTCCCGCGCCCAAAACGAGGACGCGTGTCCGTGCCTCCTGAGGGTCAAACATTAGGGAGGAGCTCCTTTTTCAGGACCTCGAACTCCTTGTTGGCCCGGTCGTAGTCCTCGGGGCGCCCGATGTCGAGCCAGTAGCCGTCGAACTCGTAGGTAGCGGGGTGCTCGTCCCGCTCAATCAGGTCGCAGATCAGCTCGTCGAACCCGTAGGGCAGGCCCGGTGTGTACCGGGTCAGGGCGCGCCGTGAGACGGCGTAGATGCCCATGTTGACTTCGTAGCTAAGCGTGGGCTTTTCCCTGAAGCCTCTGACGCGCTTGTCTCTTACGTCCAGGACGCCGAACTCGACCCGGTGCTCACGGTGATGGGTGGCCACGGTGAGGGCGGCGCCACTGCGGACGTGGGCCTGGAGGAGCTCGGCGTAGTTGAGGTTGGTCAGCACGTCGGCGTTCATCACGACGAAGTGCTCGGGGAGCGCGTCGAGAGCACGCAGGACCGGTCCCATGGTGCCGAGCGGGGAGTCCTCGCTCAGGTAGGTGATCCCGATGCCCCACTGGGAGCCGTCACCGGCATAGGCCTGGACCAGTTGGCCGAGGTGGCCGATAGTCAGTGTCGCCCGCACGAAGCCTTGGCCGGCGAGCTGGCGCAGGACCACTTCGAGGACCGAGTAGTTGTCCCCGATGGGCACCAGCGGTTTGGGGATGAGGGTCGTGAAGGGCCGCAAGCGCAGCCCTTTGCCCCCGGCCAGGACGATGGCCTCCATAGCCAGTGGCGAGGGCGTCAAGACCGGCCAGTCCGTCACGACCAGGTCGGACGGGAGCTCAGAAGTGAACGGCAGTTCAGATGTTGTAGACATTGGTCTTGTACCTCGCGAGGTTGTCGGGATTGGAGAACCACGCCGCTGTGGCACTGAGGCCTTCTTCGAGCGTGTAGGCCGGCTGCCAGCCGGTGAGCTTGTGGAGCTTGGTGCTGTCGCACACCAGCTCCATCACTTCGGAGCGAGGGGGGCGGAGCCGCTGCGGGTCGAGGGCTGCCTCCAGGCGTACGCCCATGACCTCGCCGATCAGCGAGACCAGGTCGGCCACTGAGATCCCGCGCCCCGAACCGGCGTTGAGGACTTCGCCCACGACCTGATGGGCGGGGGCGGTCCCGACGCTCAGGAAGGCGTTGGCGGTGTCAGCCACGAAGTTGAAGTCACGCACCGGTGTGAGCGAGCCGACCTGGACGGTCGTCGCCCCCGCCGCCGCCTGAGAGATCACCGTCGGGATCACCGCACGAGCGGACTGGCGCGGCCCGTAGGTGTTGAAGGGCCGCAGGACGACCACCGGGAGCTCGAAGCTCAGGTGGTAGCTCTCGGCCAGTTTGTCGGCGCCCGTCTTGGACGCCGCGTATGGCGACTGGGCCTGCAAGGGGTGGTACTCGTCGATGGGCACGGTCCGGGCCGTGCCGTAGACCTCGCTGGTCGAGGTGTGCACCACACGGGGCGTGCATAGAGCTCGGGCCGACTCGAGCACGTTCAAGGTGCCCAAGACGTTGGTCTCTACGTAGGAGGTCGGGGCGCGATAGGAGTAGGGGATGGCGATGAGGGCGGCCAGGTTGTAGACGACCGAGGTGTCGCGCATCAGGTTGAGCACGCAGTCCCGGTCCCTGATGTCGCCCAGCTGGACCTCGACCGAGGCCAGCACGTCGGGTCCCAGGTGTTCGAGCCAGCCCCACGAGCCCATCGAGTTGTAAAGGGCCATGGCGCGGACCCGGTGGCCGGCGCGCACCAGGGTCTCGACTAAGTGTGAGCCGATGAAGCCGTCGGCACCGGTAACAGCAACAAGATCAGACATTCGCTCTCCTAAGCAGGACGGTCATCCGTGACAAACGGGGCTGACGACGACATGGGCGGACACTGCGGCCAGGCAAAGGGCGGAAACCAATGCGGCGGAACAAAAGGCGAGCCTGGTGTCGCCAAGTGCTCCCGTTGCGTGTACGGTCCGGGCGGAAACCTCCCAGACCCCGTAAAGACCAAGCCCGCCGGCCCACGTTCGCAGGACCAGGTTGATCCGACCGCACGAGGCGACGATCAGGCCCAGGAAGAAAGCGACGGCCACGGCCGCTCCAGCGGTCAGCAGCGGGGCGGGGATGGACATGGCTCGGGCCGAAGCCAGCGCTTCCACCAAGCCGGTCATGGCCGCGAGCACGGCCAGGTAGCAAAACACCGAGCGGGCCAGTGCCCAACGGGCCGCTCGGGTGAACTCGGCCAGCGTGTGCGAGCCGAGAAGGGCGCGGCGGGCGCTGGCCTTGAGCGACCGCAACTGCCATTCCATCATCCCGAGGGACAGGACGATCGGGTAGGCGGCGGCAGCCGGCCAACCCCGCGCCCCCTTGGTCCCGGGCTCGAGCACCATGAAAAGCGCCACGAACAGGCCGCAGCACAGGCCGTGCAGGAAATAGCGCGTCGCCGCGGGCGCTTCGGCCAGAGACAGAGCGGGCTCCCGCCACCAGCGCGCCGGCAGGTGGCGCAGGGCGAGGAGAACGGTGCCGGCCACACTGGCGGTGGCCAGGGCCAGGACTGCGTCTGCCGGGATCCGCACGGGCTCCTTGACGACGAAAACGATCGAGCCGATGGCGCCGGGGAGGAGCATGAGCGCGACCAGGCCCTCCTGTTGGCGCGCCAGCAGTTCGGCGGCCGCCGTCATGAAGGCACATGCCCCGGCGGCGAACAGGACGCCGTGGACGTTCCCACCCAGCAGGGCGTCGCCGGCGATGCCCAGGCAACAGCAGGAGACCAATGCGGCGAGGATCCCCCAGGCCACGGCGGAGCCGGCCGGTTTGCCCCAGGCCCGGCGCGAGAAGCTCACATAAGCCAGGAACTGGCTGAACGCCCAGCCCCACATGAGGGCGAGGGGCGTCGACCACCACGACAGCCAGGAGCCCAGAGCGAGCGCGGCACCGGCGAACATGAGGGCGGGCGCGGCGAACACGAGCCCGCGAGCGAGGTCCGAGAGATCTCCGGAGCGCCTCGTCCCCGGGTTGGAGGCGGGCGCTCCTCGCAGCTCGACGGCGGCATAGAGCTGGTCAGCCAGGCCGAACACGTCCTTCTGGCCGTAGCGGTCCTGGACGACGGCATTGCTGAGCCCGCAGGTCTCGAGCGCGGCGGCGATCTCGAGAGGATCCACGGCTGCGGCTATTACTTCGTGCAGCGCCACCGGCGTTTCGCTGACCATACGGGCCAGCACCGGGGGGAGCGGCAGGCCGGCGTCCGGTTCGTCGACCGGTACTACCGACCGCACGTAAGGCATGGCGTGGGTGCCGCTCATACCGGCGCCACCTGGTGGGCCGCGTCCTTGATCAGCCGTTCCTCTTCCCCGGGCCGGGCGGAGAGCTCGACGACCTTGGGCTGCGGCCGTTGCGCCACCTCCCGGTAGAGCCTCCGGTAGGTGTCGAAAGAAGCTTTGGCCGTGAACAGTTCGACTACCCGGTTCCTGGCCGCCTGGCCCCGGGCGCGTCTTTCGTCCGCGTTGGCCAAGAGGTGCACGCAGGCCGCGGCTACCGCTGAAGGGTTCCTCGGCGGGACCAGGATCCCGGTGTCCCCGACCGCCTCGCCCACGCCCCCTACGTCGGTGGCCACGACGGGGCGGCCCGTCGCCATCGCTTCCAGCACCGTGTAAGGCAGGCCTTCGGAGATGCTCGTCAATACGACCACGTGCCCGGCCTGGTATGCCTCGATCGGGGAGCCCACACGACCCTCGAAGGTGGCCGCTCCGTTGAGGTCGAGTTCAGCGGCGAGCTCCGCGCACCGGGCCATGTACTCCTCGCCGCCGCCGGGGACCGGGCCGAAGACCCGCAGGCGGCAGTCCGGCACCGACGCCCGGACTAAAGCGAAAGCCCGTAGCAGGGTCTCGACGTCTTTGAGCGGGTCGATCCGACCGATCCAGGACAGGGTGGGGACGTCCGGCTCGGTGGTGGCCACAGGGAACAACTCCGGGTCGATGCCGTTGCGCACCGGGCAGATGCGCCTGGGAGGCGTCCCGTTGGCCAGTTCCCACAGCCGGTTGTAGCCGCTGCCCGGAGCAACCAGGTCGGCATGCTGGTAGGCGGTCTGCACCAAGAGCCGGAAGAACCGCAACACGATGGCGCGGGCCGGCTGGCTCAGGGTGCCGGGCTTGTAAGAGAGGTAACGCTCTCGGAGGTAGAGGCCGTGCTCGGTGAGCAGGAAGGGAGTGCCGTGAGCCCATTTCGCCGCCAACGCCGGCAGCGCGCCCAAGCCGTTGGCGACCGAGTGGCACAGGTCCGCCACGGGAGGCGGCACGGCCAGCGGGCGCAAAAAGTGTTTCAGTAGCACCAGGACGTCGACCGCGTCGGACACGGTGAGCTGGCCGGCGCTCCCTCCGTGAGCCCGGTCGCTGCACACTGGCCCCACCGTCAACAGAGTGTTGACCGCGTCGTCCGACGACATGGCCGCGCTCAGCCGGCCGCCCTGGGCGAACTCGCCCAATTCCTGCAACGACTGGACGAAACCGACGCCGTCGCTGTCTACCGCCAGGCTCCTGAAGAACCGTTCCTGTACCGGCCGGAACCGGGAGCGCAAGGCCCGGCCGACGCGTTTTCCGGCTGGGGCAGACCACAAGGGCAGGTTGTCGGCCGCGACCACGTTGGAAGGTAGGTCCCAGATATTCCTTTCGAGCCCGGTGGCGCTGAGCGCGAGCACGTGGAACTGGTGCTCGGCGATTTCTCGCACCAGCTGGTCGCACCATACGCTTACCCCGCCCAGATGATGGGGATAGGTACCTTCAGTGATAAGTGTGATCTTCATAGGCCTGTGGCAACGATAAAGGAAAATTGCCGCTGGCAATACCCTGGACTTTGTATTTCGCGTCCCCTATATCGGGTGTTCGCTACCCGCTGCTCAACCACAACTCCCCCTCTCGTTTTATCGGCGGTCGTTCCGTTCCTCAGGCTGAGGGCCCTTGCTTTAGCGGCAGGGGTACCCTCGCAATTAGCGTTGGCGCCACCCGGCTTTGCGCCGCGCCAAACGGGTCGTACCAGCGGGCCCATTAGTCCCAGCCGCTCGCTTCAGGGACCGTCTGTCAGGTGATCAGCCAGCTGTTCCCGGGAGCGCACCTCAAGCTTGCGGTAAACGCGGGCGAGGTGGCCTTCAACGGTCTTCCTGGCCAAGTGCAACTGCGAGGCGATCTCCGAGTTGGAGCGTCCGGCCGCCGCCAGCTCCGCCACGCGCCACTCGGCCGGAGTGAGCGCGTGCGGCCCCGTCATGGCTAGCCTTCGCGGTCGCGCCCCGGCTGAGCGCAGGGCGGACGCCGCCCGTTCGGCCAGCTCCCCCGCCCCACAACGCGAAGCGAGGTCAGCGCCTCGGCGCAGGACGCCCAAGGCTTCGGGGGTGCAACGACTGTCACGCAGGAGCTCGGTCCCGAGCTCGATCAGGGCACCGGCGAGCGTGACGGATGTCCCCGCCCCGTCGAGAACCTCCACGGCCTCTCTGAGAAGGGCCAGGCGCGCCGCTGGTGGCGACGCGATTGCCGCTTCCACCAACGTGGCCCCGATGAGCCACGGCGCGCCGAAACCCCGAGCCAGTCCCACGTTTTCCTGGGCCAGCAGCAATGCCTTGTTGGGGCTGCCTTGGGCCAGGAGGCAACCGGTCATGCCCGACCGCCAACCGGTGGTGCCCGGGTTGTCCGCACCCTCTAGTTCCGCCCAGCGTTTGGCCAGTTCGAAGTCGCTCATGGCGGCGTCCACCCGGTTGGCCAAGAGCAGTGACCGCCCCCGTTGTTCGAGGAAACGTCGGCCTTCTGGGGTCGGTGTACCGGCTTCGAAGCCCCCGGGCGGTGCGGTGAGCAAGTCGAGGGCTTCGGCCCTACGTCCCTGAGCGAGAAGGACCTCGCCCAGGCAGGCCAAGGCCAGGGGTCTGGTCCGCCAGGGGCGGCCGTCCATGGTCCGCAGGCATTCCGAAACAGCGGCGTGCGCCTCTTTGAGGCGGCCTTCGGCCAGTAACAAATATGCCAGTGACAGCGAGAACTCAGCCTCAACGTTGGGGTTGGCCGACTTGCGGGCCTGTTCCAGCGCCATCGAAACAAGTGCCGCCGCCTGTGGGAGCTCGCCCGCCTGTCCCAGCGCCTGGACCGCCCGGGCCCGCAGGCGCACCGCCCAGCGGTCCCCGCTCGCCAGCTCACTGGGCGACAGAGCCCTTTTCACCCATAGGGCAATTTGGCTGGCGGGACCTTGAGACGTCGCTGAACCGGCGACGGCGACGAGGGCCAGGCCTAAGCGCTGTGCGCTCCCGCCTATGGTCGGCGGCGTCGGTGCGGTCTCCAGGAGGCCGGCAACCACGCGGCGGGCACCGGCGCGGCGCACCGCGGCGCGAGTGATGTCCGCCACCGCCACCTCGATCTCTATGCGCAAGTCCCGGCTCGTGTGGGGCAGCCGGGCGGCCACCTCGTCGAGCAGGCCGAGGACCGCAGGAGCCTCCCCGCCGTCCGGGATGGCGCCCGCCAACGTCAGTGCCACCGAGGCAGCCTCGCTCGGGTCGGCCCCCAGCTCTATGGCCCGACGGAGATGGCGGGTGGCCGCCTCGAGGTCAACCTCGGAAGAGGCGTAGGCGAGGTCCAGGAGCAGCTGTGGCCCGGCACCCTCGGGGCCCGCGTTCAGCGCTTTGGACAGCAAAGCGGACGCGGTGGCGAGGTCTCCCCGGCCCAGGGCCTCCTTTCCTGCCTCTTCGAGACGCGTCGCCGCCCACGGGTCGCCTAAGGGTTCCGCGTGGAGCAAGTGCCGGGCGACCGCCTCGGCGGGCGCGCCCCGGTGGTCGAGCACCCGTGCGGCCGCCACGTGCGCCATGGATCTCCGGGAGGAGCCCATCTCCGCCAGCAGGGCCGTGCGCACGACGCCCTGCTCGAAGCGAAGGAAATTACCGGCGGAAAGAAGCCCGTCGTCAACCAGGCAGTCGACCAGGCCATCGATGGCGGGGATCCCCAAGCCGCAGAAGAGCGCACACGTCGACAAATCTGCGTCGCCGTCGAGCACCGCCACTGCCTCCAACAGAGCGAGCAGCGCGGAGGTTTCGCAAGGCAGCGCAACGAGGCGCGCCAGTACGGCTCTGCCCACCCGAGCCGAAATAGTGTTCCCCACAGCTTGCGCGGCCTCGCCGTCGGCGGGAAGCGGAGAGGTGGTCAGCGCTCTGGCTACCGACGCGACCAGGTACGGGCAACCGCCGCACGCCGCGTGCAGGGCATCGACCAGTCGTTCTGTGAACGCGTTCTTGGGGCTCAGCCCCAGCAAGGTGGCAGTGGCAGCCCGCCCCAGAGGCCTCAGTGTCATCGCCCGCGTTTGTGGTTCTGAGCGGATGCGGTCGATGGCGCTCAATGGCGTGCCTCGCTGGCGGTGGGCCGCGGTAATGACCAAGCGCACGTTATGGTGCTCGAGGTGGCGAGCCAGGTGAGACAGCCACCCAGCGGAGTGCATGTCCGCCTGGTCAGCGTCGTCGACAGCGAGCAACACTGGCGAACCTGTAGCCAATTCGTTTAGCAACGTGTCAAGATCGTCATAAATCTCAGCCAGTTTTGGCTCATCTAACGTGCTATCCCCAGCGGCGCCGAGCTTCGCGGCAACGGCTCCGGCCCGGCGGTCGCTCCCCGTCGAGCCGTCCAACTTGTCACCGAACAGTTGCCTGACCACGCCCCAGGGTGCCGCTATGTCGAGATAACTGCCGCGCGCCCGCAAAACGCTGAGGCGCCGCTCACGGGCTAAGCGACATGCCGCTCCGAGCAGGGCCGTCCGGCCCGTCCAATGGAAACCCTCGATAACGACGGTGCCATTCGCGTGTGGCCAACTGCCGGAGAACATGGCCGCGAACTCATTGAGGAACGCCTGTCTTTCGTATAAGCGCGGCTGTTCCGGGGTACCGCTGCGGCGCCTGTCGTGGCCGACGGGGGCCAACCGGTGCCGCGCTGTCTGGCCCACCAGGCGCAAGCTCGTTGTGGTTGTTTTGTCCGGGCCCGGGGCAGGCACCTTGACAGAACGCGCACTGCTATTAGCGCTCGCACTTTTGCGGGGGGCCATGTTCTCTTTCTATGTGTAGTGTCGTCGGGGAGTTGCGGCTCCTCATTCGACCTTGTTATTTGGGTGTTGAAGCGAGGGTAACAGCGCGGTCATAGGGCCTCTTTTAGGGCGTCGCTGATTTCCGTGGTCACCACCTGGCCGGAGCCACACCACTTCTTTCCGCGCGTATGGGGCGACGGCTTCTTCCGGTCGCCGGGGCCGGACGTGCCCCACCACCGCCCCGGCGCCGGTCGGGCCGGCCCGTGCCCGAGCCCTACTGAGCGGTCCCGGTCACTCCGCTCGCAGGACCAGGGCGGTCGGGGTGCGTGCCGCGCCCCGACCGGGAAGGGCGGCGACAAGGTTGGCAAAAACGAACGCGCCCACGGCGACGAGGACCACGGACAGCGCCGGCACAGTGGGGTCGGGGACGGCGTTGAGGTTGTGGGCGAACAGGATCCACAGCTGGCGGCCGATGACGATACCGAGGGGCGTGCCGATCACAACGCCGATCACAGCGGCGACGGTCGATTGCCAGGCAATGGCGGCCGAGAGCTGCCGCTGGGTGAACCCCAGCGCCTTGAGCAGGGCCAGGTCCCGGCGCCGGCGGCGCACGGAGGCGGTGAGGGTGAGGCCGAGGGCGAGCACGGCCCCGGCGGCGAGCCCGGCGGCCAGGACGACCGGAGTGGCCCCGATGGTGCGGTAGTTGACGATCTGGGCCGGGCGCTGCACTCCGAGCACGGTGACCTCGTCGCTACCCACGGCCTGGGGGTCGGCGGCGATGGCCTTGTCGGCGGCGGCGGCGATGTGCTGCAGGTTGGCCCGGCCGGCGGCCGCGCTCACCCCTCTGGCCAGGCGCACGAAGACGTACTGCGGGCCGTTGAGGATGGGGTCGGGGCTGGTCTGGGCGCGCTGCCACGCCCGCGGTTCGACGCCGCTGGATACCAGCGCCCCGGTTCCCATGGAGGGGTGGCTGGCGATGATGCTGGAGTAGCCGATGGCGGGGAAGGTGGCCGTCCCGACGACCACCAGCGGAGTCGGTCGACGGTGTCGCCGACCTGCTTGTGGAGCGAGGCCAGGGTGGCGGACCCCATCACGATCTCGTTGTCGGCGTCCAGGCCGTGACCCGACAGGACGGGCGGGGCCACGCGGGCGTGCGGGCTGGCCACGACGCTGGGGACGAACTGCCCGTCTATCTGGATGGGCACGAGGTCGGCCCCGGCCCAGGCGGCCACGTCGGGGTCGTGGTCGAGAGCCTTGAGGGATTGGGGCGGGACGTCGTTGCTGCTACTGAACATATAGTCCCAGTTCCACCCGTAAAGCGGCGGGTGCGAGACCAGGGTGCCCAGGCTGGAGGCAAACGTGAGGGCGGACAGCACCACCGCCACTGCCAGCACGGTGCCCACCAGCGCCGAGCGGACGGGCACCGAGGTGCGGCCCTGTCCCGGTTCGAGCGCGAAACGCACCCCGACTACGGCGGCGGCGGGCAATCCCGCCGATTGCGCGCTACGGGCCACACCGGAGGTGCGGGCCAGCGCCGGGCCGGCGCTGCGGGCGGCGCGGTGGGGCGCTCGCATGTAGGCGAGCATGACGGCGGCGGCGCCGAGCACGCCGACGAGCACGGCCAGGCCGGTGCCGAGCACCGTCCAGTCAAATGCGACCCCCCGGTCGGGGTAGACCGGGCGCACCGGGCCCAAGGGGGCGAGGGGCGAGAGCGCCACTGCCAATGCCGCCGCCAGCAGCGAGCCGAGGACAACGGCGGCCAGCACGCCGATCAGACCGTCACTGGTGGTGAGCGCCGGCCCGGCCCCCAGGGCCCGCAGCACCCGGCGGTCCTCGTCGTCCCAGCGCAGTTGGCGGGAGATGGCCTGCACGCCCACGAGCAGGGCGACCAGGCCGGCGATAGCCCCGAAGGCGCCGAAGGCGACCGACTCCGGTTTGAGGGCCAGTTCCACCTCGGCCACGACCCGTGAGGTGGCGTTGAACACGAAGTCCGACCCGGGCCGGCTGGCGTTGACGAAGGCCTGTTCCACCGCGGCCACGTCACGGCTGCCGTGGTCGAGTTGCAGCCCGTAGAGGGTGGGAGCGCCCGGGGCCAGCGTGACCTGCCCACCCGGCGACACGGCGCTGACCGCTCGCATGAACGCCGGCGTAAAGATCACGAAGCCGGACGTGCGGTCGACGTCGTCCTGGACCACCTGGCGGTTGAGCACGACGATCCCTACCATCCGGATGTCCATCTTCAGGGCCGGCGCCACGCGGGGGGTGCCGAACGCCTTCGCCGCGATCTGGGTGCCGGTGTAGTACC
Organism: Acidimicrobiales bacterium; assembly: GCA_049522375.1. Lineage (GTDB taxonomy): Bacteria > Actinomycetota > Acidimicrobiia > Acidimicrobiales > Palsa-688 > Fen-671. The sequence goes on from JBEKNX010000138.1 coordinate 11,289, forward strand.
CGATGGGCACGACCTGGCCGATATGCAGCCCGCTGGTCCGGGCGGCGCTGGCGGTCATCACCGCTTCGTCGACGCGGTCGGGGTCGGCCATGCGGCCGTCGGTGACCGTGACCCGGTCCTGGTCGGTCCACATGCCGTCGGGACTACCTACGAATTGCGCCGCATTGGCCTGTACCCCGGCGAGGTTGGGGGCCCCGTCGGCCTCGAGGGGCACGACTGCCGGCGTGATGAGGGCGGCCACCCGTTCCACGTCCGGCAAGCGGGCCACCGTAGCCATCGATGCGGGGCCGAAGGACACCGGAGCTGAGCCGGTGGTCCCCACCGACAGCGTCAGGTCCGAGGGGCCCGTGCTGGCCAGGAAGGTGGGATAGGAGGACTGAGTACGGCGCCCGACTTCGACCGACGCCATGGCGACCCCGCCGATCAGCCCGATGAGAACGACCACGCCCAAGTACCCCCCTCGGCGCTCGGCGAACGTGGCCCCGAGCCGGTACCAGGCAACACGAATGACCTGGCTCATGTCACCGAGGGGACCTTTCAGTCGTCTGACTAGGGCGTGGTACCAGAGAGTCTGCTTCCCCCGACCGGGGCCGTCGAGGTGGTTAGCTGCACTTGTCGACTAGTACTGCCACCACCCCGGAGGCCGTAGCCGCCCGGCGGCTGTGGGCCGCTTCAGAGCGCGTAGTGGGGGGCGGCTGCTGTGGTCTCGGCCGCCACCGTGCGTCGGGATCTGCTGACAAGCTGTTAGCCACGTCAGCGCAGACGCGCAACCAATGAGAAGGGACGACGATGACGACGACTAGCCCCGTAGCCAGCCTGACCATGGTGAACCTCGACTGCCGGGACCCGGGTGCCCTGGCTGCGTTCTACGCCGAAATCCTGGGATGGGAGGTGACCTACAGCGAGGGGGACTACGCCATGATCACCGGAGCCGGCACGTCCATCGGCTTCGGCCGCGTCGAGGGTTACGAGCCACCCGCCTGGCCGGACACCGCCTCGCCCAAGCGGTACCACCTTGACCTGCAGGTGGAGGACCTGGCTAGCGCCGAACAGGCCTGCCTCGAGCTGGGTGCCCGGGCCCCTCACTTTCAGCCCGGGGCGCAGCGGTGGCACGTCCTGCTCGACCCGGCCGGGCACCCGTTCTGCCTGTGCCCCAGGCAGCCGGCTCCCTGACCGGGAGCGTTCCTGACCGGGAGCGTCGGTCCCCTGGTACTTCTTACGCCTTTCCCCGGCGCTCGGCCTTGCCCAGCCCCTTCACGTCTACCCTACGGAATTGTGGCTCCGAATGGACGAGGTCTTCGCCGACGGGCTCGCGGCCTGAACGAGTAGGCCCAAGCCTCTCGTTAGGTCTTAGCCGGCGCCCTATAGGACGCTCCACCGTCTGGGCCACAATGGTAGAGGCCAAGGGAGAAGCCCTGCCCGTACTCCCGCGTGGGGTGAAATGCCCGTAGGGGAGCTCGAGGTCACCGCATTGGCCGTGCTCTATGAGCTCTAAGAGCCGCTTGCAGGCTTCCGCGCCCAGGCCGGGAATATCCCTGGTTATAGCCGAGACCGGTGGGTGAACGACCTGACAGAAAGGAGAATCGTCGCAGGCTATTATCGAAACGTCTCTGGGGACGTGCAGGCCCATTTCGTGGGCGACGCCGAGGCCGGCGACGGCAAGGATGTCGCTTTCATAGATGAAGGCCGTTGGCGGCTCAGGGTCAGACAATAGCTGGCGTGTCACGTGGGCCCCCGTACCGGCCATGAAGTCGGTCGTCACGACGGTGGCCACCAGACCGAGTTCAGCGATTGTCCTGACGTAAGCGTCGGTGCGGTTCGCGGTCTGAACGAAGCCGTCAGCGCCACCGACTCGGGCAATCCGACGATGCCCGAGCGCGGCCAGGTAGCGGACTGCACCGGCAATGGCAACGGCTTCGTTTTGCCAGACCGTCGGCAACGCGTGCTGCCCGCGCGAGCCTGCCAGGACAACGGCCGGGAGGCCCAGACGCACAAGTTCGTCAACGCGAGGGTCATCGACGCGGAGATCGACGACGAAAACGCCGTCCACACGCCCTTCGCTGCCCCAACGACGGTACAACTCGAGTTCGGCCTCGAGTTGGAACTCATCCACCAACTGGATGGTGAGGGCGATGGAGCGAGCAGAGAGCTCCGACTCGATCCCGGCTATCAGTTCCATGAAGAACGGCTCGAAGGCGAGAGTTTCGGCCGGTCGAGCGAGGATTAGACCACACGCGTTCGCCCGCGAGCCCTGAAGGGCCCTGGCGGCGCTACTCGGGTACCACCCGACCTCCTTCGCTAGGGAGAGGATGCGCTCTCGCGTCCCAACGGAGAGCCCGGGGCGACCGTTAAATGCCAGAGAAACGGCTCCCCGCGACACTCCGGCTTTCCGGGCGATGTCGACAATGGTTACCCGGCGGGATGCACCCTTCCTCTCCGCCAGTTCACTCCCCTCCCTTAAGACCTGCAGCGAGTAAACGGTCAGGTCGACCGCATAAAAGGAACGACGGTGCTATTGACGAACACCCAGTACAAGGGGAACAGGGCACCGACGACGAAGGGCCCGTTGCCGGCCGGGTCAGTTCAAGCGGCTCAGCACCGCGACCTCGAAGGGCGGGAGCACGAGCAGCTCGAGCGGAACGCTGGTGCCAGGTCCCTTTTTCGCGTACTTTGCCCCGTCGGGTGTCTCGAGTTTCGCTTCGAGCTCGTCAGCTGACAAGTTGATGACCAGTGCGACCTCCTCATTGGGGCACCTCAGACGACCGACCATCACCCTCGGGTCGTGCACCGTTAGTGGAAGGGCAACACCGGCGGCCCGGGCCAGTTCGGCGTAAAGCCGCCAGGTGCCCTCAGGGTTGGCGTGCGGGGCCCGCGAGGCCATGTGCTCGAGGGGGTAGGTGCACAGGACCATGGCGCCGTCACCCACCCGGCGTTCTAGCAGTGCCGGACGCCCCTGGTCGTCGACGGCCAGGACCCTTGCCCCGTCAGGCTCGACGGGCAGAAGTGCTCGTGAACCTTCGCTACCGGAGACGTGGAAGCTGAGCCGGGTGCCTGCTGACATCTCGCCCAGATCCTCCACGAAGGTGAAGGTCACCTTGCCTTGTTCGACGGTGTCGGCCAGGCCGTAGCGCAACTTGTGGCGTACGCCGAACGTCTCGTTGAGCCACGGCACCCAGGACCCCCGTTGGGTCAGCGTGCTGCCCGCGAAATACGAGAGGTAGACGGTGGCCCCGTGTTCGGCCAGCGACAAGAGATGGCCCATCGTGGGGGCCGTGATCAGCTTGGTAGACGGCAGGAGATAGAGCTTGGCGCTGCTGTCGATCCCGTCGCGCTCGCGGACAAAGCCGACGGGCAGGTCAGCTTCTCGGGCGGCGATATAGGACTGCGCGAGAGTGTCCCGGATGTCCTTGCGGTAATCGGGTGTTGAAAACGGAGCCGTACGCTCGAAGTGCTCGGGGACCACGATGGCCACATCACGGGCCACGGGCTCCCAACCGCTTTCGGCCAGTTCACCGACGAGAGCGGAGAAGCGGGCAATCTCGCCCAGTTGGGCTTTAGGCTGGCCGGTGCGGTCGGTAATCCCAAAGTGCATCTCGAAGGGGTGGTGCCTGTAGGGATCTTGGTCCTTCAGGTCGTCGTAGTCGCAATTGTTCCACGCGATCCAGCCTCTGGCGCCGGCGAGCAGGGTCGTGTGCAGGACCTGGCGGTAATAGTGAGCCGCATTTTCCTCGGAGGCCAAGTCAGAGCTGAGGCCGAACTCTTCTAGTACCACAGGGACGCCGAACCCTCCGGAGAGCTCACAGGCGACGGCCGCCGCCATTGACTGGCGAACGCTGTCATCGGACATGATGTAGACGTGAGGGCCGGCGAAATCGACTACCGGAGCGAGCGCCCGCAGTGAGAAGCCATTATCGTTGCCGGAGACTTCGATACCCCAAGCGCCGTCTCCCAGCGAGATTGGCTGGGTCACCCCGGCGGAGCGGATCCCCTGGACGACCAAGCGGGCCCAGGCGGTGATCTCGTCAATTGTGGCGGGACCGCCGTATATCGGCATTTCGTTGGACACGAGCCAACCGACGATGGCTTGATGGCTCCCGAACCGCCTGGCTATCTCGGTGGCAAACCAAGCCTGCTGGGACACCATCCATACGTCCCGGTACAGATCTCTGCCGTCCCGCCATACCGGGTCCCAGTTCTCGCCGGACATGTGGCCGACGATGAAGGTGGGGATCGTCCCGAGGCCTGCCTCTTGATGGGCTTGGAGAAAGTCGCTAAATCGCTCCAGTACCTGTTCGTCGAATTGTTCCGGCGCCGGCATGAAGTCGGGCCAGTAACAAAAGGAGCGGGTGACGTTGCAGCCATGGGCGGCGAGCACGGCAAGCTCCTGGCGAACCACTCGACCGTCGTAACGCGTCCACATCCGCGGGCCGCCGGCACGGGACCAGAAGTTGGCCCCGACCCAAGGCGCACGGTACCAAGCCTCTTCCACCCGACCCCCCTTTTTCGGCGCAACACGGGTACCTCGAACGAGCCGAAAATCCCGTCATCTCACCACGTCATGGCCCGTTCGAGCCGTCTAGCGGATAGTAAACTACTTGAACGATCAAGTGTCAAGGGCTAACGGTTGACAGGTGGAAATCTCTTTCGTCGGGCTCGGGAGGTTGACCGGTTCAGGCCGTCGGTGCCCAGGTCGAAGTGAGAGTGAAGCGGCCACTCGTACCGGCGCCCGGTGGCCCGGTCCGCTCGGGCAGGTGATGGCTTGTCGCCAGTTGCTACGGTGGGGCATGGTCCCCGTTCCGCCTCGGCCGGTCCCGGACAAAACGGGCACTTTCGCCCGCAGGGGGCGGCGGATATCCATGGCCGATATTGCCGCCAAGGCGGGCGTGTCCAAGGGCGCGGTATCGTTTGCTCTCAACGGTCGTCCTGGTGTTTCTGAGGCCACGCGCCGGCGAATTCTCCAACTAGCAGACCAGCTCGGGTGGTACCCCCACAGTGCCGCCCGATCGCTTTCAGCGGCCCGGGCCGACGCGTGTGGGCTCATCATCGCCCGGCCGGCATCGAAGCCGCGCTCTCCTCACGTTCGGCCAGCCTCATGTTGCACGTGGTAGCGGACATCGACGCCGAGATCGCCGTCTACAAGCGCTGGTGGGCCGAACGGCGAGTCGACGGCGTCCTGGTGGTCGACTTGCGTTTGGACGACCCCAGGGTTGCCGAGCTCGAACGTATAGGGCTTCCCGCGGTCGTCGTCGGTGGTCCTAAAGGTGTCGGCGGGCTCTCTGCTGTTTGGGTCGAAGACGACGCCGAGGTGGCAGAGGTCGTCCGTTACCTTGCTCGCCTCGGTCACCGGCGCATCGCCCGTGTCGCTGGCATCACCGGGCTTTGTTACACCCAGGTCCGGGGGGAGGCGTTCGCCCGGGCGGCCGGGGAACTCGGGCTTTCGGCGCGCGTTTTATCAACCGATTACACCAGAGAAAGCGGAGCCAGCGCGACCCGCCAGCTGCTGAGTGAGCCCTCGCCTCCCACGGCGGTGATCTTCGATAATGACGTCCTGGCCGTCGCCGGTCTTGGTGTGGCGCAGGAGATGGGGCTACGGGTACCCAATGACCTCTCCCTTGTCGCTTGGGACGACTCCTACTATTGCCAAGTTGTGCACCCATCGCTCACCGCCATGGCTCGTGACGTCTCGGACCACGGCACCCGGGCCGGGGATGCGCTCTTCGCACTGCTCGAAGAGGGCACGATCACCCGCGCCCCGGGTGCTCGAGGCCGCTTGACGCCAAGAGGGAGCACGGGACCCGCACCCGGCCCACGCCAGTAGGACCACTCCAGTAGGACCGTCCTTCGTGGGGGGGATAAGGTTGGCCCCGAACAGCTGGCTCGGGCCTAGCAAACAAAAAGCCACGAGGAGCGTGAGCGCGCCATGTCACCCGATGTTGTCTCGGTAGACCCTCGCACTGGTGGCGTGACCCATCGGCTCGGAGCAGAGACCTCAGCGGACAAGCTCGGCACGGTCCTGGCCGACGCGGCCGCCGCCTCGGAGGCCGTCGAGGAGGTGCCCCTGCCCGAGCGGGTGACCGCCTTGAGGCACGTGGCCACCGCCATAGGTGCCGCCACCTCGCTGGCCGAGCTCGCCGATCAGGAGACGGCCCTCGGGCTGGCCCGGCTCACCGGCGAGCTCGCCCGTACCGCCGGGCAGTTCCGTCTATTCGCCGACGTCCTCGAAGAAGGCTCGCTCCTCGACGTGACCATCGACACAGGCCGCTCGGCCGACGCGCCCGGAGGCCCACGGCCCGACGTACGTCGCATGAGTTTGCCGATAGGCCTCGTCGCCGTGTTCGGCGCTTCGAATTTCCCGTTGGCGTTCGGTGCCGCCGGGACCGACACGGCTTCGGCTCTGGCCGCCGGGTGCGCGGTGATCGTCAAAGCCCACCCGTTGCATCCGCGCACCTCGGAAGCAGCGGTGGCCGCGGCACGGGCCGCCCTGGTGGAAAGCGGGTGGCCGGCGGCCTCAGTCCAGCTAGTCCACGGGATGGAGGCAGGGGTACGGCTCCTGGAGGACCCCAGGGTACGGGCCGGGGCGTTCACCGGTTCGCGTAGCGGAGGCCGGGCACTGTTCGACATTGCCTGCCGCCGGCCGGATCCCATCCCGTTCTACGGCGAGCTCGGCAGCCTCAACCCGGTCGTGGTGACACCGGGCGCGGCTCGGGCTCGCGGCCGGGAGCTCGGGCTTTCCCTGGCGGCGTCGATCATCACCGGAGCCGGGCAGTTGTGCACGAAGCCCGGACTGGTGCTGGTGCCGGCCGGAGAGGGGGGCGCCGCCTTGCGCGCCGCGCTGGCCGAGGTCATATCCGCCCAGCCCGCCGGCATCCTCTTGGGCGAGCGGCTGGCCAAGGGTTTCGATGCCGGCAACACCCACCTCTCCTCCCTGCCCGGGGCCCGCCTGACCGCCCGCGGCGCGCCACGGCCCAGTGCCGCCGGCTTCTTCGCCGTGGCCAGCCTCTGGGAGGTCCCCGCCCTTACCGCCACGTCGCGGCCCGGCGAGGTGTTGGACGAGTGCTTCGGGCCGACTGCAGTGGTGGTCGAGTACGACGGCACGCCTGAGCTCTTGGACGTGCTCGAAGCGGTCGAAGGCAGCCTGACCATAAGCCTTCACTCCCAACCCGAAGAGCGCGACCTGGCTCGGGAACTTCTCCGCGTCGCTCGTCGACGGGCCGGCCGGATCCTCGGTGCGGGGGTACCGACGGGCCTGGCCGTGACCTGGGCCACTCACCACGGCGGCCCGTGGCCGGCGACCACCGCGCCGCTGCACACCTCCGTTGGCGCCTTTGCCGTTCGCCGGTTCCTGCGCCCTGTCGCTTACCAGGACATCGACGAGGCGTTGCTGCCGGTCGAGCTCGCCGACGAGAACGTCCTCGGCATAATGCGGCGCGTCGACGGCCGGCTGACGCGCGACCCGGTCACCGCGGCACCGGGAGCCGGGCCCCGGTGACCCAGGCCAGTGCCGCGCCGGTGCTCGAGGTCGGAGCAATTTTGGGGGAGGGGCCCGTCTGGGACGTCCGGGAACAGCGGCTGCTGTTCGTAGACATCCTGGGCGAGCGCGTCCATTGGTTCCACCCGGAGCTTGGGACGCATCACTCGTCCGTAGCCGACGGGCCGGTGGGCGCCGTGGTGCTGCGTGAAGACGGCGGCCTCGTGCTGGCTCGCCACGACTGCTTCGTGCGCTCAGGCCCCTCAGGAGAGGACCGGACCGTCGTCGGGGGCTTCCGCGCCGACGGCCACGCCGTGCGGTTCAACGATGGCAAGGTCGACCCTTGGGGCAGGTTCGTGGCCGGCACCATGGACTGGGGACAGGCCGCCCCCATCGGGGCGCTGCACATGCTCTGGCCCGACGACTCGGTCACAACGCTCCTGGAAAATGTGACTATCTCCAACGGCCTCGCCTGGAGCGCCGAAGGGAATGTCCTCTACTACATCGACACGCCGACACACCGGGTCGATGCCTTCGACGTGGTCCCCGCCAGCGGCGCCCTTACCGGCCGGCGGACCGTGGTCGAGGTCGGCGATGTGTCCCCCGATGGCATGGCCATTGACGACGAGGGATGTCTCTGGGTGGCGATCTGGGACGGGGGACGCGTGCGCCGGTATGCCCCGGACGGCAGGTTGCTCGAGGTCGTCGACGTCCCCGAGGGCGGGCATGTCTCCAGCGTGGCCTTCGGCGGGGCCGGGATGTCCACGCTCTACATCACCACCGCACGCGACGGGCTCACAGAGGCAGAACTGGCCCGGGCGCCGCATGCCGGGGACCTCTTCGCTTTCGAGACCTCGGTCACCGGGCCGCCGCCCTTCCGGTTCGGGCAGGCCTGGGCGGGCGGGCGACCATGAGGGCGGCTGTTCTCCGCGCCCCTGGTAGCCCACTCCGGGTCGAGGACGTCGACCTAGGGCCACCGCGCCCGGGCGAGCTGCTCGTGCGGGTCGAGGCCGCCGGCGTCTGTCACACCGAGCTCCACTACATGTCCGGTGATATCCCCTGCCCCCTGCCCGTCGTCCTCGGTCATGAGGGCACCGGCGTGGTGGAGGAGACCGGTGCCGGAGTGGAGGACATGGCCCCGAGCCAACGGGTGGCTTTTACTTGGCGCCCCCGCTGCGGCCAGTGCGAGTACTGCGTGACGGGCCGCCCGGTGATGTGCGTGTACGGCAGGGCCCAGGCTCGTAGCGGCGGGCTGATGGACGGTACCAGCCGTTTGCGTCGCGGGGACGAGGAGCTCCACCATTTCCTCGGCGTCTCATGTTTCGCCGAGTACGCCGTGGTGTCCCGCCGGGCCGTCGTGGCCCTGCCGGCGGACATCCCGGCTGCCATCGCCGCCATCGCTGGGTGCGCGGTCGTGACCGGGGTCGGGGCCGTGCTGAACGTAGCCGCCGGACAAGGCTCGATCGCCGGTCGCCCGATGTTGGTCCTGGGGGCCGGCGGGGTGGGGTTGTCGGCCGTGATGGGCGCGCAGCTCGTGGGAGCGGCACCGGTCGTAGTCGTCGACGTCGCCCGGGACAAGTTGGACCTGGCGCAGCGGTTAGGCGCCACGGACGTGGTCGACG
>JBEKNX010000139.1:0-10302 GCA_049522375.1 Acidimicrobiales bacterium
ACATTTTCGGTGATCGCGAACCTACATTTTCCGTGATCCGCGACAACGCCGGGGCTGTCGAGAAGATGATGGCCACTCTTGCGTCTCTCGCCGCTGCGCACATGGCGGCGACTGGCCCGAAGTCCACGGCCGGCCGCCAGGCCGCGCCCGACCTGGCGCGCGCCTCGGGTACCTCCATAGGCGAGGCGACCAGGACGCTTGAAGCCAGCAAGCAGGCGCAATCACAACCTGAGGTTGCTGCCGCCGCCAAGGCTGGCCACCTTTCTCGCCAGCAGTTGGCCCTCGTGGCCGGAGCCGTCGCTGTCAACCCTGATGCCGCTGACAAGCTCCTCCACGTGGCCAAGACCGGTTCATTGCTGGAGCTCGCCGACGAGTCGGCTCGGGCGCGCGCCGCCCACCAAGACATCAACGCTCTCCGCCAGGCTGCGCACGAAGCCCGGAGCCTGCGCCATTTCACCGACCCGCTCGGCACCTGGCACATGCACGCCCATGGCACACCAGAGGACGGGTCGAAGATCATGGCCGCCATCACCTCCTTGGCCGACAAGGTTTTCGCCACGGCTCGCAAAGAAGGCAGGAGAGAACGGCCCGAGGCTTACGGCTTCGACGGGCTGGTCGGCCTGGCTACCTCTGGAGGCGCACCGGCGGCGAAGACGGACATAATCGTCCGAGTTGACCACTCCGCTCTGGTTCGCGGCTATGCCATCGACGGTGAGACGTGCGAGATCGCTGGCTTCGGCCCGGTAAGCCCGCAGGCGCTCCTCGACATCATTGACACGGACGACCCTTTCCTCAAGGCCGTGGTGACCAAGGGCAAAGACGTTGCCGGCGTCACCCATCTCGGGCGGCGGCCCAACGCTCACCAGCAGACAGCGCTCGACTGGCTTTTTCCAACTTGCGCCGCCGAGGGGTGCGGGACGAGGGCCACCTTTTTGGAGACCGACCACCGGGAGGACTGGGCTCGCACCCATGTCACCGTCGTAGATCTCCTCGACCGTCTCTGCAAATTCCACCACGACCTCAAGACGTACCAGGGTTGGCGCCTGGCTGAAGGCAGAGGCAAACGGCCCTTTGTCCCGCCCGAACACCCCCTCCATCCCCGGCACTCTCGGACGAACGGCGCCTCGCCCGTTGCCGGCGTCGAGCTTGACTGGGCACCACGTCCAGGACGGGCCCGCACGGGATCGTCAACTACTTCCCGTGGAGCCGGACCATGACATCACTCCGCGCCCTTTCGGACTGCGACACGCCCAGGCGAAATGCCCCAAGAGACGTCGCCGTCGAGTCGGGCCACCGCCTGAACTGGGGACCCATGAACCGCCTGGCCGTCCGATGGCTCCCGCCTGCACGCATCATGCACCCGTGGCCCTTTGCACGCTTCCCGCCAGCACCTGAGGCAAGAGCCCAGTGCGGTCGTCGCGCTCGCTCGGACCTGTGCGCGGAGGGCCGCCCATGAGGCCGCTCCCTGCCGCGATCCGTCCGGTCCTGAGAGAGCCGGGGACTGCGATGCCGCCGGCCACTCACCTCGCACCGGAGTGCCCCGCTGACCACTTCCCGCTGCCGACCGAGGCCCCCCCGGCTAAGCCTCGTAACCCGCGGGCCACTGCTGCAGCGCCCACAGGTTGCCGTCCGGATCGTTGAAATACGAGTAGAGGACCCCACCCATGTCGTCGACGTCGCTGAGCTCGATACCGCGCTCCGTCAGGGCGGCCCGGGTCGCGACCATGTCGTCCACGACAAGGTGAAGGCCCTTCACCGAACCGGGCGTCATGTCGGTGATCGGGCCCATCCCTGTGCCGAAGACGATGGCGCAGCTCGACCCGGGCGGAGTCAGCTGCACGACCCGCATGGTGTCGGTGACCTGGGTGTCGTGCAGGTTGCCGAAACCAACCTGCTCGTAAAACGCCTTCGCCCGGTCCACGTCGGACACCGGGATCGGAACGAGTTCCAAGCGCATGTCCGGCACAGCGCGGGTGCATGCCATTGTCCCGACCTCCTCGACGTTCCGGTTGCGCAGTCCCCTCTCCAGCTCCGCTGTAACCATGCTGTCCTCCTCTTTCGCATTCTTGGGTGTTGAGACGCCGTGGGCGAGGCAAAGTCATCGGCGAAGCCAAGCCCGGCTGCACTGCGGCGGACGAAGGTGCGGTCGCCGGGTGCCCGGCCCACCACCCCGCGACGCCGACACAGCCCACGCTCAACTCCGGTCCCAAGGTTCGGAGGTCGGCGAAGCACCGCGCTGGCCAGGGGTCCCGGCGATGTTCGCCTTCCGGGACTAGGACGGCAACGGCGATGCTTGGGCCCGGCATGGCACCCAGCTCTTGCGCCCACCCAAGCCCGGTTGAACCTCTCCGCCGCTAATCCGTCGTGCGCTTGCGGAACAAGAAGGCGGCCAGCGGGGCGCACACGACGATCAACCCCATAGACCACGCCAAGGCTGCGGCCAGTGGGTGCACAATGGGCCAGGAGGCGTTCGGAGGAAGCGGATTGGGGTTACCGAAGAGGTTGCGCGCCTCCGATGTCACCGAGCTGACAGGGTTCCAGTCAGCGATCACGCGCAGCCAGGACGGCATGTGCCGCGTAGGCACCAACGCGTTCGAGACGAAGGCGAGCGGGAAGATGACCACGAAGCCGATGGACATGGCCGACTCGGGCGCCTTGGCGTAAAGCCCCAAGCAGGCAGTTGGCCAGGTGAGGGCGTAGCTGAAGAGGAGGGCAACACCGAAACCGCCCAAGACGGACAGAACGCCATGGCCCGTGTGCCAGCCCAAGGCCAGCCCAGTAACAGCCACGATGGCGCCGCAGACGCAGGCAGAGAGGAGGTCGGAAAGGGTTCGCCCTACCAGCACCGAGGCTCTCCACATGGGCAATTTCCGGAACCGCTCGATCATGCCGGTGGCGAGATCGGTGGCCAGACCGACCCCTGTGCCCATGGAGGAGGTGACCAGGTTCATCGTGAGCAGGCCGGCCACGGCGAACTGCGTGTAGCTGGCACCTCCCGGGAGGGACATGCCAGAGCCGAAGATGTAAATGAACAGGACGGTAAAAAGCACGGGTTGAACCGTGACATCGCTCAGCTGCATTGGTTCGCGGGCGATGTGGACCAAGTTGCGCCGGGTCATCACGACCACGTCCCGGAGACGGCTGAACATCTGGGCTAGAGGCCCTGGCTCCGGCGCGTCGGCCGGCCAGAGGGGCGCGGTGGCCTTGAGACCGGGTGCGCTGAGCGAGGTCGCGGTCATATGGGCACCTCCTGGAGGTCGGAGCCGGGTCGGCTCTCGGGGTCACGCTCGGGCTCGGCGGCGGAGCCGCCGAAGGCACGCCTCTGCTGGCCGGCTCCGGGGCCCGCCGCCGCTTGGCCATCTTCGCCGTTTCCGGCGGCGTCGGCGGCGTCGCCACTTTCGGCGGGCCGGCCCGTGAGCACAAAGAACACGTCGTCCAGAGACGGTTGGCGTAGCTCCACGTCGTCGACCGACACCCCGGCGGCGTCGAGGGCACGGACTACCAACGTCGCCAGGCCGCCCCGGTTGGAGACTGGCGCCATAACTCGCCTACCACCCTCGCTCGCCCGGGGAGGACCTTCGACGTATGGCGCCAGGGCGGCCGCCACCACGTCGAAACGCGCCCCGGCGCTGAGGGTGAACTCGAGCCGAGCCCCGCCCACGGAACGCTTGAGCTCCGCCGGAGTGCCCTCTGCGATGGACCGCCCGTGGTCCACCACAACCACACGCTCGGCCAGCTGGTCCGCTTCGTCGAGGTACTGGGTAGTGAGCAGGACGGTCACGCCTTGGGAGCTGAGGTCCCGGATTATGTCCCACACACCGGCCCGGCTGGTCGGGTCGAGGCCCGTGGTGGGCTCGTCGAGGAAAAGGACGGGCGGCGACGCCACGAGCGAGGTGGCGAGGTCGAGCCGCCGGCGCATGCCCCCTGAGTAACCCTTCGCCACTCGCCCGCCTGCTTCGGAAAGATCGAACCGTTCGAGCAGCTCAGTGGCCCGATGGGCAGCCGCCCGGGCGCTGAGGCCGGAGAGCTGACCGGCCATGACCAGGTTCTGGCGCCCGGTCAGCAGACCGTCCAGGGTGACGTCTTGGGCGGTGACGCCGATACGCCGGCGCACGTGGCCGGCCTGGGCGCGGACGTCGAAACCGGCTACCCGGGCTCGACCACTGTCCTGGATTGTACGAGTGGTCAATATGCGCACGGCCGTCGTCTTGCCCGCTCCGTTGGGCCCGAGCAGGGCGAGGATGCTGCCCTTGGCGACCGCGAGGTCCAGGCCGGCCAGCGCCCGAACTTGCCCATAGTGCTTGACCAGGCCCTCAGCTTCGATGATGGACGAGCCGACCATTCTCCCGCCTTTCTCTGTCGTCTTACTTGCCGCACGGTAAGGAGAAGCCAACAGGCACGATACCGTGTTACTTGCCGGCCGTCAAGTAAGATTAATCGCTATGGGTGAGCGCAGCATGCGGGAGCGGATCCTGGACGAGGCGCTGGACCTGTTCGTCGAAAAGGGCTTCGACAACGCCTCGCTGCGGGAGCTCGCCGAGCGGATGGGTTTCACCAAGGCCGCCCTCTACTACCACTTCCCGAGCAAGGCCGAGATCCTTGTGGCCCTGCACCAGCGTATGCACGGCCTCATCGACGAACCGCTCGGGCTCTTGGGCGACGGCGAGGGCGACGGCCCGGTGAACAGCGATGCCTACGAGGCGTTCCTAAATGCCTGCCTGGAGCGGATGCAGGCCAACGAGAAGCTCTTCGTGCTGCACCGCGTCAATCAGGCCGCTATCACAAAGGTACACAGCGCGGGGCACGAGGGAGCGCACCAAGAACTCGAGGAGCGTGCCCGCAAACTCTTTTCCGAGCCATCTTTGAGCATCGAGCAGCGCCTGCGGATGGTGGCGGCATTTTCGGTCACTTTTGTCACCCCGATGATGGCAGCGGGCCTTTTCCCCGATGGCAGCCCGCAGAGCACCGTCGTGGCTGACTGCCTGAGAAGGGTCGTACACCAGGTGCTCCATCCCGATCTCGCCGCCCGCCCCGTCCGGGGGCGTCGCCCCGGCCGCGCCCCCGCCCCGGCTCCGTCGGGCCCGAGGGCGCACGGCAGTAGCGCACGGCAGTAGCGCACGGCAGTAGCGCACGGCGGTAGGGGTCAGTAGTACCACGGGAAGCTCGACCAGTCGGGCGCCCGGTGGCCGAGGAAGGCGTCCCGGCCCTCGGCTGCCTCCTCGGTCATGTAGGCCAGGCGGGTCGCCTCGCCGGCGAACAACTGCTGGCCGACCAGGCCGTCGTCGACCAGGTTGAAGGCGTACTTGAGCATGCGCACGGACATGGGGCTCCTGGCATTGACGGCGGCCGCCCACTCCAGCGCCACCTTTTCCAGCTCGGCATGGGGCACTACAGCGTTCACCATGCCCATCCGGTACGCCTCTTCGGCGTCGTAGGTGCGGCCGGCGAAGAAAACCTCCCGGGCCCGTTTCTGGCCCACCTGGCGGGCTAGGTAGGCAGACCCGAAGCCGCCATCGAAACTGGCCACGTCCGCGTCGGTCTGACGGAAACGGGCATGCTCGGCGCTGGCCAGGGTGAGGTCGCACACGACGTGGAGGCTGTGGCCCCCTCCGGCCGCCCACCCGGGGACGACGGCGATCACCACCTTGGGCATGAAGCGAATGAGACGTTGCACTTCGAGTATGTGGAGCCGCCCGACGCGTGCCGCACCCGCCGGCGAGCCACCCTGCCCGATCTGGCTGCCCTGGCCACCCGGATCGACCTGTCTGCCCGGCCCGACCTGCCCTACCTCGCTGCCTGGCCCGAACTGTCTGTCCTGACTGCCCGGCCCGATCTGTCTGCCCTGGCCTACCTGGCCCTGGCCGACCTGGACGTCCTCTCCCCCATCTTCGTACTCGTAGCCCGCCGCCCCCCGCACCCGCTGGTCTCCCCCCGAGCTGAAGGCCCAGCCCCCGTCCTTGGACGAGGGACCGTTCCCGGTGAGCAGGACGCAGCCGACGTCAGGCGACTGGCGGGCGTGGTCCAGCACCATGTACAGCTCGTCGACAGTCCGGGGACGGAAGGCGTTGCGCACCTCGGGACGGTTGATCGCAACGCGCACCGTCCCGTGCGCCCGCGCCCGGTGATAAGTGACATCGGCGAGCTCGAGAGCACCGGCAGCGGGTACGTCCTGCCATTCCCGGCGATTGAACAGCTCGGAAACAAAAACCTTGTCAGCCACGCACCGACACTACGACCCGCAGGCGGGCCTTCACCGCTTGCTCGGATCCAAGCTGTCCAGCGCACCTCGGCCATGGCCGATGAACTGCCGGCCTGGTCAGTCCGAGGGGGCGCGCTCGACTACGAACAAGACGTCTCCAAGGAGCTCGATACCGGCCCGTGTACCAGCGGGCAAGGTGTGGCCCTCACTGGCCGGCAGCGTCGAGGTCACCTCCACCCCGTTGGGCAAAAGGGCCACTACCCGGACCACGGCCCCGAGGAAGGCGGCGCGCGCCACCACCGACGGACCGTCGGCCTGGGCCCGGATCCTGATGCTCTCGGGCCTTACCAGCACGTCGACCGGGGTGCCTGCCGGCAGCTCGCCACCGGCAGTGCCGGGGATGGCCAAGCGGGACCCCATAACGTCGACGCTTCCTAGCGCCACCACCTCGCCCTGCAGCCGGCTGACGGATCCGACGAACTCAGCTACGAAGTTGGTCACCGGGTTGGAGTACACCTCAGACGGCGGGCCCAGCTGCTCGAGGTGGCCGGCGCGCATTACCCCCACGCGATCGGCCATCGAAAGGGCCTCTTCCTGGTCGTGGGTCACGAACAGAGTGGTGATCCCGACTTCAAGCTGGATCCTGCGTATTTCGTCACGCAGTTGCGCTCGCACCTTGGCGTCGAGGGCGGACAGCGGCTCGTCCAGAAGCAACAAGCGGGGTTCGGCGCACAGGGCCCGGGCCAGAGCGACGCGCTGTTGTTGACCGCCTGAGAGCTCGTGCGGGTACCGTTCCGCCAGCGCCGACAAACCGACCAGCTCCAGCAGTTCGCCCGCCCGCTTGTGACGCTGGGCAGGGGCGACCCGACGCACCTCCAGAGCGAAACCTACGTTCTCCAGAGCGTTCATGTTGGGGAAGAGGCTGTAGGCCTGGAAGACCATCCCCAGGTTGCGACGGTGCGGGGGCATATCGGTGATGTCATCCCCACCCACCAGCACCGCGCCCTCGTCGAGCCGCTCGAGCCCGGCTACCGCCCGCAGGGCCGTAGTCTTGCCACAACCGGACGGGCCCAGTAGGGCCACCAGTTCCCCCGGGGCGATGGAGATCGAAAACCCGTCCAGGGCGTGCACCTTCCCGAAGGTGCGCCGGCAGTTGACGAGCTCTACCGCCACCCCGCCAACGGCGTGCGCTCCCACACCATGCCCCTGCTTACTGGGTGAGGGCGTCGTCATAGTCGTAGTGATCATCCTTGTCCCCCACTCTGCTCTCAAGCCACCGCTTCTTCTTCAGGAGACGGAGACGGCGAGATCTCCACTTCCACTTCCGGGCCGACCAGCCCCGCCCCAAAGCCGCCCGTGCGCCGCCGCCGACCGGAACCGGCCAGCGCCAGGACGACGAGAAGGATCCAGGTAAACGCCAACGCACTAATGGAAAGGGCGACGGCAACGTAGGGATTGTTGCCTTCCACGCCCACCAACCAGACGGGAAAGGTGGTGAAGCCCATGATGCTGGCGATGGCATACTCACCCAGCGACAACGCCACGGTGAGGAACGCCGCCGCCAGGATCCCCGACCGCAGGCTGGGCAGCAGCACCCTCGAGAACAACTTGCCCCAGCCCGCTCCCATGGAACGACCGGCATCGACGAGGGTATGCATGTCGATGGACCGGACGCCGGCGTCTATGGCCCGGTAGGAATAGGGCATGGCCAGGATCACATAGACCAGGGCCAGGATCACGGGGGTCCCGGTAATGACGCTGGGGACGCTCTTGTACGCGCCTAGGACGCCGAGGACGATCACCACCGCGGGAACCCCCAGAGGTAGCAGGCTGACGGCATCCAGCACCGCCCGCCAGCGGGGGAAGCGCAGGTTGACGAAGATCACGGTGGGGACCAGCAAAGCCAGCGTGATGGCCGCCGCCCCGGCGGAGACCTTGACCGAGGTGAACAGGCTCGTGCCCAGCCCCGGCTCCGCCAACGCCTGGGAGTAAGCCGAAAGCGAGAGCCGTCCCTTGTAACCCGCCTCCAGGCTGAACTGGACCGACGCCACCACGGGAATGAGGACGTAGAGGCCCAATAGCCCCAGGGCTACCCATCGGAAAGTGCGCGTCGGCTTCACCGCAGCCACCGGGCCGTCTTACGCTGAACGAACACGTAAAGGGCGCCGGCCGCCCCGACGATTACGATCATGCCCAAGCCAAGGGCATCCCCGAGGTTTGCTTGATTAGTGACCACATTGCCGGCCAGCAGGGACCCGATCTCGATGGGCACGAGTGGCACCGATCCCGTGGTCAGTGCCTCTGCCGTGGCATAGGCGGCGAAAGCGTCCATGAACAGGACCATCAGAGTGGCAATGAACGGCGGGGTAAGTACCGGGAAGCCCACTTTTTGCCAGTAGTTCCGGGAACTGGCACCCAGCGTCGCCGCCGCCTCCCGCCATTCATGGCGCAGCGCTTCGACCGGAGGCAACATGAGCAATATCACCAGGGGAAGCAAGAAATACAGGTACACGATCACGAGGCCGGTAAAGGAATAAAGCGAGAAGCCGTGGTCGTAGGGATTGAACCCCAGGTCAGCCAGAAGGTGGGTTACAATTCCAGCGTTACCGATCGTGGCTATGAAGGCAAACGCGAGGGGCACTCCACCCGTGTTGGCGAGAACACCGCAACCGGTCGTAACCAACCGCCGCACGGTCTTGCTGGGCGAGCTGACGAGCGCCAC
Source organism: Acidimicrobiales bacterium (assembly GCA_049522375.1). Taxonomy (GTDB): domain Bacteria; phylum Actinomycetota; class Acidimicrobiia; order Acidimicrobiales; family Palsa-688; genus Fen-671. The sequence continues at coordinate 8,922 of JBEKNX010000139.1, forward strand.
CGTCCCCACCAGGCCCAATATCCCGGCCAAAACGGCAGAAATAGCCGACAGCTCCAGGCTGATCGCATACGAGTGCAACCATGGCTGCGTGGAGGAGAAGATGGTGGTGATGTTGGATAAAGAAATAGCCCCATTATTGGCCCGAAAAGCCTCCACCATCACCGCCCCGGCCGGCACCACCAAGAAGATCACGACGTAAGCGAAGAAGGGCACCACCCCAATCACGGCCCAAGGCCGTCGGCGTCGGCGCGCGGCGCGACCCGCGCTGTTCACGCGGGTCGTTGGCGCGCCGCTCACCTAGAGGGCAATGCAGGCAGGGATTGCTTACCCGACAGCAGATGCCCAGTCAGCTACGACGATCTTCTGGGCCGCAGTCTCCTGGGCAACGGTGGCAATTTCGGGCGGGGCCGGGAGGGCCGGGATGGCTGCCTCAGCGGCCTTGCTCACCGTGCCGGCCTTCTGCATGGCCGTGATGGTGGCTGGCACGCCGCCACCTTCCAGCCAGAGGTTTTGTCCAGTGGGAGAATACATGTACTCGAGGAAGAGCCTGGCCGCGGCCGGATGGGCCGCCCAGGCGCTGATCGCCATGGAGTAGTAAGCGGCGTACGGCTTCCCGGCGGGGATGACGATCTTCCAGTCGATACCGGTCTTCTTCAGCTCCTGCTGCCAAGAGATCTGGTTGTAGGTCCAATCCAAAGTGGCCAGTACGGTTTTGTCGGCCATAGGCGCATCACCGGCACCCCCGGCCTCCACCGGGTTGTAATTGCCCACCGAGTTCAGCTTCTTGAAAAAGGCAATCCCGGGCTGGATGTTGTTGAGCGACCCTCCGTTATTGAGGGAGGCCGCGTAAACCGCCGAGAAGCCGGCGTTGGAGGCCGTCGGGTTGTTGCTCAACCCGACGGCATCTTTGAACTCCGGGAGCAGCAAGCTGGCGAACGACGTCGGAGCCGTCTTGAGGACGCTGGCGTTGTAGCCAATGGCCATGACGCCGCTGTAGTCGTAGGCCCAGTAGCCGACCGTATTTTTCCAGGCGGCCGGGAGATCGCTCCACTCCGTGACCTTGTAAGGGGCGAAAATGGGCCCCTTGAAAGATCCGGGTTCTCCGACAACGCCCTCAACAGCGAAGGAGTTGCCTATGTCGACCACATCAGGCTCGTCCGACTTGCCTTTGTCGAGATTAATCTCGCTCAGCTCCTCGGCGCTCGAACCGTCCGGGTTGAAGTCGTTGACCTTGAGGCCGTACTTGGCGCCGAAGTCCTTGATGATGTTGCCGTAGTTTGCCCATGTAGGCGGATCCGCGGTCAGGTTGATGGTCCCCTCGGCCTTGGCCGCGGCAACGAGGGCGCTCATGCCGCCACATGAGTTGATGTTAACTGCCGTG
>JBEKNX010000140.1:0-10262 GCA_049522375.1 Acidimicrobiales bacterium
GACCCACTCTTTGGCCTGGTCGGCGGTGAGCTGCGCCAGGGTCGTAGGCGGGGAGGCAATGCCGGCGGCCTTCAGGATGCTCTTGTTGTAATAAAGCGCCCACGAGTTGAGCGACATCGGGATGCCGACCAACTGGCCCTTGTAAGTGCCGGTGGCCGCCGCGAGCGGGTACTCCCAGCTCCTGAAGTTCTTATAGGCTCCCGTGAGGTACGGGTTCATTGAGATTATCGATCCGGCCGCGGCGTACTCGCCGATCACCGGGTTCCACTCGGTGAAAATGGAAGGCGGGTCGCCGGCCGCGATCTGCGACGACAGCTTGGCGTCCCCGGTGGCGCTGGGGATGTTGGTCTCGGTGACGACAATGCCCGGGTGGCTGGCGTTGAACGCCGTGGTCATCTGCTTGAGCAGCAACAGGGTGGGACCTGACCACATCGTCTCCCACGTGAGGTTTACCGTGCTGGCCGCGGGGCGCAAGTTCGTCGCGCCGGCGGTCCCGGGGATGACGAGGACCAGGACGGCACAACCGGCGGCCAGCGCCTGCGCCCCGCGGCTCCTCATCTTGGACTTGCCGGCGGCCCGGCGGTCTGGCTTCATTATTTCGATCACGCTGTACCTTCTTTTCTTTCTAAGGAGATGCACCTGTACAATATCAGCTTGCAAATTGCCTGACCCTCGTCGTAAAGCTGCGTCTTCGCCAACTGTAGGCTCGGGACAGGCTCGTAGTGGGGAACCGTAGGTTGATGTGGTTGCTCAAACACCTCCTTTGGGCTCTCGTGGGGCCCGCATTTTGCGAGCCGGGCCGTGGGCCCGCTGAGTCCCGCTCGCCACGGCGACCATGCTCCGCTCCGCTCTCTGCCTCGGAGCGCGCCTTGAGGGAAACTTCGGGGGCGGCGCGGCGCTCTCCCGGACGACCAGCTCGGTGCGAAGGAGTGACGGACCTTCCCAGCTCGTGCCGTCCAGAAGGGACATGAGCCTGGCGAAGCACATCTGGCCGAGGACCTTGAAGTCCTGGCGAACAGTCGTGAGCGGTGGGCTGTAGAAGGGGGCGAGAGGTATGTCGTCTATGCCCACGACGCTGAGGCTGCCAGGGACCGTGCGGCCCACCTCGTTCATGGCCCGTATGAGGCCCATGGCGAGGTCATCGTTCCCACACAGCACCGCGGTCACGTCCGGGTCCCGCGCCAGTCTCTGCCCCGCCTCATAACCCGACTCCGGGCCCCAGCCGCCTTGCAGCGGCTCCGGCACGGCGGCACCCGCCTCCTTCAGGGCCGAGCGCCACCCTGACATCCGCTGGCTGCTGTTGTCCGTCCAGAGCGGTATCGACACATAATGAACGGTCGGGTGCCCCAGGCCCAAGAGGTACTGCGTGGCGTCCCGGGCCGATCGGCGGTCGTCGATCCACACCCACGGCTTGCCCATCCCCTCGTCGCCCGAGGGGGTCTCGACGATCGCGGCCATGGGGACACCCGGCGGGACGGCGTTGAGCGCGGCGATGGCCGGCCGGTCGTAGGCGACGACGAGCAGGGCGCCGGCGGGCTCGATGGCCCGCTCCACCATGTCGCGCACGCTCTCCGGGGTCCCGGGCTCGATCACGCGCACGCCCATGGCGAGACCTGCCGCTCGGGACGACTCCTCGATACCTTCCAGGGCGGCCGCCGGGCCGTACAAACGGGTGTTGGAGACCAGGACCGTGACCGATTGCACGGGACCACCGGCCAGGGCCCGGGCGGCGCGGTTCGGACGAAAGCCGAGCCCGGCGATAGCCTCGAGGACCTCGCGGCGGGTCGACGCTTTGACCTTCGGGCTCCCATTGATCACCCGGGACACCGTTTGGTAAGAGACACCCGCGGCGCGAGCGACGTCTCGGATGCTCACTGACGACCTCCGCCTCGCCTCGCCCGGCATGGTCTGGTCCGGCGTCGAGGTGGTGTGACCGATCACAGCCCACTATTGTGATCGGTCACATGAACGCTGTCAAGCCAACCCGGAGGTGCCTGGGCCGGGACTAAGGAAAATGGGAACGGTTCGACGAACCTGTGGACTTCTAAGGAGACAAGAAATGGCTTTTCGTTCCCTCATCGACTGCGGTGACCTCGTTCTCGGCTTCGGGCGCGACGGCAACACGGGCGGCGTGACGCTCGCCATGGTGCCCACCTCGCACCGCCACGCCTTGAGCCGAGCGGCTGACGCCTCGGAGCCATCGGTTACGGGCGAACCGGTTGTGCACGTAGCGCTGTCAGGTGAGACGGGCCCCGGGGACCGCGCCCAGGGCCGGAGCATGCTCAACGGCTCGACCACGGCGGCCTTGCATTTTGTCGACCAACGCGTGCAGGAGTCAGCTGAGGGCGTGTGGGTCGAGACTGACCTGCAAGCCGATGGGCTACTGGCCGTGACCCAGCGTACTGACTGGACGGCAGGGGAGCGGGCGGTCCGGGCCCATACCGTGGTGAAGAACGTCTCGAGCGTCCCCCTGGATCTGACCATGGTGACAAGTTTTTGCCTTTCAGGTCTGTCGCCGTTCCCGGGCCGTGGGCGGGCCGGGAACCTGGTGGTACACCGGCTCCGCAGCGCCTGGAGCTTAGAAGGGAAACTTGTCAGCGAGACGTTGGAGGACATGCACCTTGAACCAGCCTGGGCGGGCACCGTCGCCACTATCGAACGCTTCGGACAGGTGGGGACCATGCCGGTGCGCGGGTTCGCTCCCTTCGTGGCGGTCGAGGACGTTGCCGCCGGGGTGACTTGGGCCGCCCAGGTGGCGTGGAGCGGGTCGTGGCAGATCGAGCTGTGCCGGCGGGGCGACGCTCTAGCCATCTCCGGGGGCCTCGCCGATCTCGAGCTAGGGCATTGGCGCAAGACGCTTGCCCCCGGCGACGTCTTTGTCACCCCTGCGGCGCTGCTCACCGTGGCCGCCGGCGGCGCCGACGAATGTTCACAACGCCTTGTCGAGCTGCAGCGCCGGACCTTGCACGCAAAGCCCCGCAATGAAGCCGACGTCCCGGTGATGTTCAACGAATGGTGCACGAGCTGGGGCGCGGTGACTCACGACTCGGTGGTGGCCATTGCCGACCGTCTTCAGGGCACGGAGGTGCGCTACCTCATCATCGATGCCGGGTGGTACGGGAAGAACTGGTTTTTGGAGCACGGAGATTGGGTCACCGACACGGACAAGTTCCCGCTCGGCCTCAAGGCCGCGGCGGCGGCGGTCCGCCAGCGCGGCCTCGTCCCGGGTGTGTGGTTCGAGCTGGAGACCTGCGGCTGCGACTCGGCCGCCTTTTCTCGGGTAGACCACCTCCTCAAGCTGGGCGGGTCGCCGGTGACGGCCGGGCAGCGGCGCTTTTGGGACCTGAACGACCCCTTCGTCGTGGATTACCTGACCGAGCGCGTGATCGATGTGCTCGAGGACAGCGGGATGGGCTACCTGAAGATCGACTACAACGAAACGCTCGGCGTCGGCTGCGACGGGGCGGAGTCCCCTGGCGAGGGCCTACGACGCCAGGTCGAGGGCACGTACGCCTTCCTGGAGCGGCTCCGGGCTCGGCTGCCCGAGCTGGTGGTCGAGAACTGCTCCTCGGGTGGTCACCGGCTCGACCCCGCGCTCATGGCGTACTGCGACGTCGGGTCCGCGACCGACGCTCACGAGTGCCCGGAGCTGCCCATAGTCGCGGCCAATGTGCTGCGCCTCATTCCTGCCTCGAGATCCCTGGTCTGGGCGGCCGTTCGCAAAGACATGAACGCCAGGGAACTCGTTTACCGCCTGGCAACGGGCTTCCTGGGCCGCCTCTGCCTTTCGGGCGACGTCGTCGACCTCGACCGCGCGCAGTGGGAGCTTACCCGCAGGGCGATCGAGCTCCACGCTCGAGTGGCTCCGCTTCTCAGCGACCGTGAATGGAGCCGTTCGGGGCCCCGTGTCGATGCTTACCGCTCGCCCAGGGGATGGCAGGGTTTGGTGCGCCCGAGCGAGGACGGCGAGGCGGTCCTCGCTGTGCTCCACAGCTTCGGCGACGAGACCTCATCCGTGGCCGTAGAGTTGCCCAGCGGACGCTGGGAAGTCGAATGGGTCTTCGCCGAGGACGGTGCCACCCCGAAGGTAGAAGGGCCGGCCCTCCGCTGGGTGCCACCGGGCCCGTTCAGTGCGGCCGTTGCCTGGTTGGTACGACCGGAGGTTTAGGCCGCTGCGGTTGGGCGGGTGGCGCCCAGGGTTGCTGATTGTCATTGGTCGCACGAATGGAGGCAACGATGGAGGACAATGGGCTCGGAGGACGGAGGCAGGGGGTCCCGGTCGGGGTGGTCAGCACCTCTGACAAGTGGCAGCGTGACCGCTACCGGCTGGTCCCCGACGTTGGGCATTATGAGGATCTTGGTGAGTTCGCTCGTTGGAACCACGCCGCGGGCCGTCATGTGATCGCTTGGTGGGGGCTTTGGTCGGCCGACGGTGCCCCTAGGGAGTGGTGCATTTGTGACGAGGTACGTGGCGCTGGTGCACGGTGCAGCCAAGGCGGCGAAGCCGGATGCGATGATAATGACGCATTGCGCCCATCCCTACTTTGCCGACGTCACCGACGTGCTGCGCCTCAACGATTGGGCGCTTAGGCGGCCCAACATCATCGAGCAGGCGTCGTACCGCCAGCAGATCGCGGCGTCGTGCTCGGATTGGCTTATAAATACGGACAACTGGCCGCTGTACGACGTCGACCAGTGGCGTGAGTACCTGCGGTACCAGCCTGAGATCGGCATACCGGCGTCGTGGTTCACGCACGGCGTGTTCGGGGAGGGGGACCGCAGGTACGGGTCGTTTACCTCCGATGACTACGCAACGTGGAGGGGGACGTGGGTCGCGTACCGCAAGCGGATGGGGCTGCCCGAGCTCAAGGGCTGAGTGGGGTACAGTTCTCGCTTGAGCGAGCCTCGCGTGTTTCGAAAAGGGGGACCATGGCAGTTGGGCTCACAATGGCGTCGCAACGGGCGGTCGCCATTACCGTGGCCACCGTGCTCGCTGCCCTGTCGTTGGCGTCAACGGTCGGAGCGTCAGCTATAGCGGCGGCCCAGACCGGGACCGTGGTGAGCGCTCTGAGCACTGCCACGTACGGCTCGGTGCTCGTCGTGGGTGACGGCCGTCTGGCCGGCTACCCGCTTTACGCGGTCAGCAGTGATGCCGGCGGCAAGTTCGGTTGCAGCACCAAGCCCGCTTTAGGGTACGACTTCAGTGAGGGCGTAGACGCGCTGCTGCCCTGCACAGGGCCCGAGGACGACGCCATGTGCTTTGACGACTGCCCGATTGCCTTCTGGCCCGCGTTGACCACGACCGCGGCGCCAGTCGCCGGTACCGGCGTCCACCAGGACATGCTCGGGACCGTCCAACGTCCTCGTATCGGAGACCAGGTCACATACGCCGGTCATCCGCTTTACCTCTTCGATGGCCCCTCGCACCCGTTCGTACCATTGGGCGAGGGGTCCTTGGGCACGGTTGCCCCGCTCCCACCGTGGCGTGGTCTGTGGGACCTTGTCTCTTCGGCCAACGGTCAGCCCGCCCCCGGCGTCGCCACGATCGAGACCGAGACCCTCCCACATGACAGGACGGTCGTGGCGGCGGAGGAGTACCCCACAAGCAGCCGCACAGCCTTCATCGTCTACTCTTTCAGCGGCGACCGCCCCGGGGTGATCGGGTGCACCGGCGTGTGCGCCGTCACGTGGATCCCGGTCCTCACCACGGAGGTACCGTCGGTTGCTGGTGCGATCGCGGCCAAGGACGTCGGCGTCATCCGCCGGCCCGGTGGGGCCACGCAGGTGACATATGAGGACAAGCCGCTCTACCTGTACTCGGCGGAGCAGGCGGTCTTCCGCAACGTCGGAGGACCGCCACATCCCCTAACAGTCGGGAATGGGAACGGGCTGCGCGGGCCCGGGGGCGGGGTGTTTTCGGTCGTCTACCCTGGTTAGCTGGCCGTCGGTCGCCGTCGTCGGCGGCGGGACCACGCGACTCTCAGACGTGTTACCGTCGCGGCTGCCGCAGCATTTGGCAGGACAAGGAGACGGTGACGGACACATCTGAGCTTGCTCGAAGCCGGGCCGCCTCCGGCCGGAGAGCGGGCCGATGAGGCACTGCTCATGAGCCCGGAGCATTCGTCCATCACCTATGACGACAAGACGGGGACATGGGCGCTGCAGATGGCCTCGTCCGTTTACGGCCTGAGCGTCGCCCCGGGCGGGACCGGTCTGCGGCACCTGCATTGGGGAGCCCCGGTGTCGCTCGCCGAACTGGCGAGCTTCCCGCGCCCCGTCCACAAAGTGCTCAACGCGGAACAGGTGGGGTGGGGGGCCGACGAGCCGCTGGAGTACGTAGCGTCCGGCGGCTGGCGCTTCGACGAGCCCACTTTGAAGGTCGAGTACCCCGACGGCACCAGGGGTGTCGAATGGCACGTCGCCGGTCAGCGCGCCGAGCGCCGCGACGGCACGGTGACCCTTGAGGTCGAGCTGGCCGACGATGTGTACCCGTTGTCGGTGACGCTCTTCTACCGCATCTTCGACGGCGAGGACGTGCTCGAAAGGTGGGCGCGCATCGCTAGCACCGGCGACAGCCCGATCGTCCTCCGCCAGGCTTTCTCGGCCAATTGGTGGCTGCGCCCGGGCGAGCGCTGGCGCCTGCGGTACCTGCACGGGGGCTGGGCCCGTGAGACCCAGGTCGTCGAGACGACGCTCGGACCGGGCAAGATCGTCCTCGAGAGCCGCCGGGGCACCACCAGCCATCAGCTGAACCCCTGGTTCGCCGTAGGCGTCGACGGCGTCGCCTCCGAGGACCACGGCGAAGTCTGGAGCGGGGCGATCGCCTGGAGCGGCTCGTGGAAAATGGTCTTCGAGACGACCCCCAGTGGCCGGGACCACGTCTGTGGAGGTTGGAACGATTTCGATTCTCCCATCGAGCTCGCGCCCGGGTCTGAGGTGGCTCTCCCTGTGTTCGCAGGTTGTTACTCGCCCTCCGGCTTCGGGGGGTCGAGCCGGGCGTGGCACCGGTACCAGCTGCGCCACGTGCTGGCGGGCGAGTCCCGGACCGGTGGCTCGCCATCGTTCCCCCGCCACCCGCAACGCCCGCATGCGGTCCCCTCGCTCCGGCCCGTGCTCTACAACTCGTGGGAGGCAACCGCGTTCTCAGTGGACGACCAGGGCCAGCTCCAGCTGGCGGAGCTGGCCGCCGGTATCGGCGCCGAGCTGTTCGTGCTGGACGACGGGTGGTTCAAGGGCCGCGGCGACGACCACGCCGGTCTGGGCGACTGGTTCGTGGACAACCAGAAGTTCCCCCGGGGCCTGCGGCCGCTCATCGAAGGGGTGCACCAGCTCGGGATGGGGTTCGGGTTGTGGCTCGAACCCGAAATGGTCAATCCCGACAGTGACCTCTACCGCGCCCACCCCGACTGGGTGTACCACTTTGCCAACCGGTCGCGCTCCGAGGCGCGCCACCAGTTGGTCCTCAACCTGGCCCGCCCCGACGTCGCCGAATGGCTCTACCGGACATTGGACCGGGTCTTGTCCGAAAACGCGGTCGATTTCGTCAAGTGGGACATGAACCGCCACTTCTCCGAGCCGGGCTGGCCGGCTATGTCCGGGAGCAACCCCGAGCGCGTCTGGAGGGACCACGTCCACAATCTCTATGACGTGCTCGAAAGGGCCCGAAGTGCGCACCCGGGCGTTGCCTTCGAATCCTGCTCCGGAGGAGGGGGCCGGGTCGACCTCGGGATCCTCTCGCGCGTCGAGCAGGTGTGGACCTCGGACAACACCGATGCCTGGGACCGCCTCGCCATACAGGAGGGTTTCAGCCAGGTTTACGCGCCGATGGCGATGATGGCCTGGGTGACGGACAGCCCCAACCCGCTGACCTCCCGGGTGCTCTCGCTGCGTTACCGCTTCCACGTTGCCATGGCGGGTTCGCTCGGCATCGGTGGCAACCTGGCGCACTGGTCCGCGGCGGAGCTCGACGAGGCCCAGGAGCTGGTGAGCACGTACAAGTCGGTCCGACACATCGTCCAATTGGGGCGGCTGCACCGGCTGGCCAGCGCCCGGACCGGCCCCCTCGCCGCCGTCGAGTACCTGAGCGAAGATGGTGCCGAGGTGCTCGTGCTGGCGTGCTGGGGCGTTCAGCACTTCGGTCCCCTCCCCGCCCGCCTGCGCCTGGCCGGCCTCGGCCCGGACGTCCGTTACCGGGACGTCGCCACCGGGGAGGAACGACGGGGCGCCGAGCTCATGGCCTTCGGCATCGAGCTCTCCGGGCCCCTTGACTTCGGGAGCAACCTGGTGCACCTGGTGCGGGCATAGTCGATGTTCCCCGGCCGCTCAGGGAAGGGGGCCGTCGGCCGGGGCCTCGACCTCGATCACGGTCTTCAGACCATCGCGGCGGGCTGCACTGGCAAAAGCCGCGGCCGACTCGGACAGCGGGTAACGGTGCGAGACGAGCCAGTCGAGCTCGACCACGCCCCGGGCAACCAGGTCGATGGCTCGCGGGTACACGTCTTTCATCCGGCGCACCATGGCGATCGTCAAGCCCTTGCGACGAGCCAACGCGGCGGGAAAGCTGGTGCGGTCATCGTCCGGGATACCGGCCAGGGCCACCCGTCCACCGGCCCGGGCCAGTTTCAAGCACGCGAGCACGGCGTCGTCGGTACCGGCGACCTCGAAGGCGACGTCGACTTCTCCCCGGTACTGCTTGGCCTCCTCGGGGCTGAGCACGACGTCGGCGCCGCACTTGGCCGCCGCCGCTTGCCGGTGGGCGAGGGGCTCGACCGCCACCACCGACGCCACGCCCGCGGCCCGGGCCACCTGGATCCCCAGTAGGCCGATGGGCCCGCACCCGACGACGGCGACCGAACTGCCAAAGCGCACATGTCCGAGGTCGAAGGCATGCAGGGCCACCCCGAGCGGTTCGAGGACGGCCATCGTGGCGGCGCTGAAGCTGTCGGGCACGGGGTACAGGAGGGCGCTCGGCCAGGCCACGTACTCGCGCAAGCCCCCGTCGGTGGCGCCATGACCGGCAAAGCGCACCTGCGGGCACAGGTTGGGGTTGCCTTCCCGGCACCGCGGGCAATGGTGGCAGGGTATGGCGGGGTCAACCGCCACCCGGCGCCCGTCCAGGCTGCCTCCCTCCACCGTGCCGCCGAACTCGTGGCCGAGGACCAGCGGCCGGTTCAGCACGGCGTCGCCGATGCCCCCCTGGCTGAACCAGTGCAGGTCCGACCCGCACAGTCCCACCGCCGACACCCGCACCAGGCTCTCGCCCGGCCCCGGCTCAGGGCGGGGCTCTTCGACTATCTCGAGCTCACCGAGGGCCTTCAGCCTCACCGCTTTCATCGTCATGTTCATACCCCGCCCCTTTTGGTCCCCTGTACATAGTTAGAAGCTGGCCCCTGCCCGTAGTTAGAAGCTGTCCCTTGTCCGTAGTAGGCGCCTGGTCCGTGCTTGCGAGAGAAGTGCCGGTCCACGATGTGGGCGGCCAGAGGGCTCACGCCCGGCTCCAGCGCCACCGTCAGCCACGCCATCTTGGCAACGGCCTCGAGCGTCACCGCCACCTCCACCGCTTCGGCCGGGCTGGCCCCCCAGCAGAACGGGCCATGGCCCCTGACCAGGACTGCCGGTACCTCGTGAGCCCCTCGCCCGGAAATGGCAGCCAGGACCACCACTCCGGTGGCCCGCTCATAACCACTGGCGACCTCCTCGGGAGCCAGCTCGGCGGTCAAAGGTACCTCACCGGGGCACAGGTCGGCGTGGGTGGTGCCCAGCACGGGGATGGCCCGATTGGCCTGCGCCCAGGCGGTGGCCCAGGTCGAATGGGTGTGCACCACGCCGCCGACCCCAGTCAGCCCCTCGTACAAGGCGAGATGGGTGGGGGTGTCGGTGGAAGGCCGGCGCCCGCCTTCGACCACCTTGCCCTCCTGGTCCACCACCACCATGTCCTGCGCCGTCATGGCGGTGTACGGGACGCCGGAGGGTTTGATCACCACCAGGCCGCTGGCCGGGTCCCTCCCCGAAACGTTGCCCCAGGTCAGGGTGACGAGCCCGGACGCCGGCAGTTGGAGGTTGGCCGACAGCACGGCGGCCTTCAGGTCTTCGAGCATGAAGGCGCCTTCAGGCTTGTGGCCTCGAGGCCTGGCGTTTGAGTTGCTTGAGGCCGTGCAGCCAGACCGACCGCTCCCGCCCCAACATGTCGTGCAGTTCTTTGAAGATGCGGTACACCCGCTCGTAGGTGTCGGTCGCGCTCGGGTGAGGGTTATAAGTGCTCG
>JBEKNX010000141.1:0-10241 GCA_049522375.1 Acidimicrobiales bacterium
TTTCCGGCGCCGGGCGGTCCGCCACCGACATACTTGCTCTATGGGCGCACCACCAGAGGAATGGGCCGGTTTGTTCGACGTCCACGCCGACCTGCTCCAGGGGGAGCAAGCAACCGGTGACGGTGAGCCAACGCCCTCGGCCCGCGCCGCCCGCCAGAGGTTCCTCGAGTGCCTCCCGCCCGGCTATGCCGAAGAGACGGCCCCGGAGGTCGCCGCCCAGGATTGGGTCGAGATCTCCAGGTTGCTGGCTCTCGGGCCGGGCCCGGCGCCCGTTGCCGGAGGCGCCAATGACGGGGCTGCCCACATGGCGCTCAGCCCTGGCCGCGCCGGTGCCCCGGGCGATTTCCGCCTGCGCCGGACCTCCTTGAGCAGGGCTGAGCTGTCGTCATTGCTGCGAGCGGTCGAGAGCTTCGGTCTGGTCGCCGAAGAGGCAGTGCCCTGGCACTTCGCGCTGGGGAGGGAAGGAGGGGATGTCTTCATCGACGATGTCGGGCTGCGCATAGGTACTCCTGTGGCCGAGCCCGGTTTCGAGCTCGGCACAGGAGGCTCGCGGCTGGTCGATGCTCTCAACGCCGCCATCGACGCCAGGACCGAGCTGAGCGTGCTCAACCGGTTGGTGGTCGGCGCCGGCCTGAGCTGGCGCGAGGTGAACCTCCTGCATGCCTACTGCTGCTACCGCCAGGCAATCGGCGGCCCGCGAGCGGCTGAGCGAGCGGACTTGATGACCCAGGCGCTCGTCGCCTTCCCCTCCTCCGCCGCCGCCGCCGTGCGCCTCTTTCGCGCCCTTTTCGGGCGCCAGAGCGGTGCCGTGGCGGAGGAGGCCCGGGCCGGCATACTGGCGGCGTTGGCGGCGGTCCCCGACCTTCAACATGACGAGGCCCTGAGGGAGCTCGTCGCCCTCGTGGAGGCCACGACCCGGACCAACTGGGGCCTTGAGCGCGAGACGATCTCGCTAAAGTTCGCCAGCAGTTCCATACCTTTTTTGCCCCCACCTCTCCCTTTGGCCGAGGTGTTCGTGTGGTGCCCCACCTTCGAGGGGCTCCATTTGCGGTTCGGGCTCGTGGCCCGGGGCGGGATCCGATGGAGCGACAGGCGCGCAGACCTCCGGGGAGAGGTCCTGGGCCTGGCCCGGGCCCAGGTCAAGAAAAACGCACTGATCGTGCCGACCGGGGCCAAGGGAGCTTTCGTGCTGCACGACGAGCCCGGTGACCGGGCCGAACGGGCTGAGATAGGCCGGAGCGCTTATTGCGCTTTCGTCCGGGCACTGCTCGACGTGACCGACAACATGGTCGACGAAAAAGTGGTGCACCCCGAGGGGGTGGTGTGCCGGGACGGCGACGACCCCTACCTCGTGGTCGCCCCGGACAAGGGCACCGGCGCGTTCTCCGACCTCGCCAACGGCATCAGCGCCGAAAAGGGTTATTGGCTCGGGGACGCTTTCGCCTCCGGTGGCAGCCACGGTTATGACCACAAGGCTCTGGGCATAACCGCCCGGGGCGCGTGGTTGGCGGTGCGGAGGCATTTCCGGGCGCTCGGCATGGACGCCCAGCGGGACCCGTTGCGGGTGGTCGGCGTCGGGGACATGTCCGGCGATGTCTTCGGCAACGGCATGCTCCAGAGCCGCAGCATCTCTCTGGTGGCCGCCTTTGACCACCGCCACGTTTTCATCGACCCGGCGCCCGACGCTGAGCGGTCTTTCGCCGAGAGGGAGCGGCTGAGCCGACTGGAGCGTTCCAGTTGGCAAGACTATGGCCTGCAGGTGACCTCTCCTGGTGCCGCCGTGTACCCCAGGCAGGCCAAGCAGGTCGAGCTGTCGGTCGAGGCGGCCGGCGCCCTCGGCATCGGTCCCGGGCCGATATCGCCGCCGCAACTGGTGCGGGCCGTGCTGCAGGCTCCGGCCGACCTTCTTTTCTTCGGTGGTGTGGGCACTTTTGTCAAAGCGTTCGACGAGAGCAGCGTCGAGGTCGACGACAGCGCCAATGACGACGTGCGGGTCGATGCCCGCCAGCTACGGGCCCGAGTGATCACCGAGGGCGCCAACCTGGCCATTACTCAGCGCGCCCGGGTCAGTTATTCGCGCCGCGGGGGCCGGGTCAACACCGACTTTGTCGACAACTCGGCCGGCGTCGCCATGTCCGACCGTGAGGTCAATTTGAAAGTCCTCCTCGGTGTGGCTGTGGCCCGCGGTCGGCTGCATATCGCCGGCCGGAACCGTCTGCTCAAGGCGGAAGGGCCAGCCGTCGCCGAAGCCGTGCTCGCCGGGGTGGCACGAGGGCTCGCCGCGCTCGACGGGGCGGCGGCGTCGAGCGCGGCGGACCTACCGGCGTACGAAGCCCTCTTGGAGGATCTCGAGGACGCCGGTCTGTTGAACCGCGAGGTCGAGGCACTGCCCGGCGAGGAGGAAATGTCCCGGCGCAAACAGGCAGGAGCCGGGTTGAGCCGGCCCGAACTGGCTGTCCTTTTCGCCTACGCCCGCAGCGAGTTGGCGCGCTCGGTCCAAAGCTCCTCATTGGCCGGCGAAGAGGCCTTGATGCCGTGTGTTTTGCGCTATTTCCCGCCTGGCGTACGGGAGGGTTTCTCTGACCTGGTGCCCGAGCACCCCCTGTACCACCAGCTCCTGTCATGCGAGCTGGGCAATGAGATAGTTGACCGCATGGGGGCGCTTTGGGCTCATGAGCTGGCGGTCGAAGCCGGTCGGGAGCTGCACGAAGTGGCCGGCTGTTACTGGGCGGCTCGCCAGGTGATGGTCGTGGCGACCAGTTTCGCCGATGTCGACGACCTGGGTTGGTCCATGAGCGCAGCTTGCGAAGAGGCGTTGCGGGGCTATGCCGTAGAGGCGCTCGACCGGCTGGCCCGGTGCTACCTCGGCCGGCGTGGCCCGTTGCGGCCAGGTGAGGTGATCGACGGGGACCGGCCCTACGCCATGAGCCTGGAAAGCGCCCAGGCCCGGCCTGACCCGCTAGAAGGCGATCTCGTGCGCCTCGGGGTACCGGCCGAGGTCGCCGGCAGAGCGCAACGCTTGGCCCTACTGGCTTCGGTGGGGGAGCTGGCCGAGGCTGCCCGCAACGCCGGCCGCCCGCTGGAGGCGGCGGTGGACGCGTGCCCCGTGCTGGAGGAGGGCCTTTGCTTCCGGCCCCTCTTAGGGGCGCTGAGACGACGCCCTGCGCCCGACCGCTGGCAACGCTGGCAACTGCACTCATTGGCCGACGACCTCGCTCGCAGCCGAGTGGTGGCTCTGGTCGAGGCCCTGGGCCGCCACCCGTTGCTCGATGGCCGGGCCGCGGCGCGCGAGTGGTTGGGCGAAAGGGCCGCCGCCCTGGCCCGGGTGTCCCGCCTCGCCCACCAGGTCGAGCTCGCACCGCCGAGCCTGTCGCTAATCACCCTGGCCGTCCGGGCGGTCGGGGACGCCGTTGCCGCCCGGTAGAAGCGACCAAACGCGGTAAAAGCGATTAGAAAGGTGTCCGTGAAGGTCGCCATCGCCAACGATCACGCCGGCTATTCGCTCAAGCTGGCGGTGATGTCCCACCTGCGGGAGCTCGGCCACGAAGTGGACGACCTCGGCGCTTACGGGGAGGACCCTGTGGACTACCCGCCCTACTGCGCCGCTTGCGCCCGCTACGTCGTCGCCGGCCGGGCGGAGATGGGCATCGTGATCGGCGGGTCGGGGCAGGGCGAGCAAATCTCCGCCAACAAGGTCCACGGGGTCAGGGCCGCCCTGTGCCACGACGAGTACACGGCCCGCCTGGCGCGCCAGCACAACAACGCCAACGTCCTGGCCCTGGGGGCGCGGATCCTGGCGCCGGTGCTGGCGTGCGACATCGTCGACATGTTCGTGTCATCGGATTTCCAAGGTGGCCGCCACCAGGAGCGCATCGACGAGATAAGTGCCATCGAGATGGAAGAAAGCAGGGCGTGGGCTGCCGCACAGGAGCCCGGCCAACCCTGAGCCTTCCCGCTCCCGGCCGGCCTGCCTGCCACGAAGACCAGGGCTCCCTGGTCGGTTTCGAGCTGGTCCGCGTATCTCTCCCGCTGATCACGCCCTGGGCCAGTGCCGCGGGTACCTTTTCTCACCGGGACAGCCTTCTGGTGAGAGCGGTGCTGCGCTTCCCCGGCCATGGGGCCGCCGGTGCCGAAGTCGAGGGTTGGGGGGAGTGCCAGGCCCTGCCCGGGCCTACCTTTAGCGCCGAGTACACCGCGGGGGCACTGGACATCTCCGAGCGGTACCTGGTGCCGGAGCTGTTGCGCGCCGGTGTCGCCTGCGTCGCCGCGGTGGCGCCCGCCCTGGCCGCGGTGAAAGGCCACAACATGGCCAAAGCCGCTTTCGAGGCGGCCGTGCTAGATGCCGAGCTGCGGGCACAGGGCGTTCGCATGGCCGACTTCCTGTGCCGCCAGAGCCGCGCCGGCGCCGTGCCGGCGGCCAAGGTGGTGGCCGGCGTTGCCGTAGGCCTTACCGGGTCACTGGGGGCGTTGCTCGACGAGGTCGCCCTCCGGCTGGAAGAGGGCTATCGACGGGTCAAGCTCAAAGTGCGGCCGGGCTGGGACGCCGAGCCCGTTGGCGCCGTCCGGGAGCGCTGGCCCGACCTGGTGCTGTTCGCCGACGCCAATGGTTCCTACGGTCACTTGCCCATGGGCGAGGCGGTCTCACGCCTGGCCCGGTTGGACCCCTACGAGCTGGCCTGTCTCGAACAGCCTCTGGCTGACGACGACCTGGCGGGGCACGCCAAGCTGGCCCGCCGTTTGCGTACCCCACTGTGCCTGGACGAAGCCCTGTCGTCTTCAGCCGCCGTCGTCAACGCACTAGGGGCCGGCGCCTGCTCGGTGGTAAACATCAAGGCCGGTCGCCTGGGAGGCTACCTCGAGGCGGTACGGGCCCACGACATCTGCGCCGAGCAGCAGGTCCCGGTGTGGTGCGGGGGAATGGTCGAGACCGGGATCGCCCGGGCGGCCAACCTGGCGTTGGCGTCGCTGCCCAATTTCTCGCTGCCGGGCGACCTGTCCGCTACCGGCAGGTTCTTCGAGACTGATCTCGCCGGCCCGATGCCCCTGCACCCGGACGGGACCATAGCCGTTCCTAGGGGGCCGGGTTGCGGCGTGCCCATCGACTACGAGGCGATCGTACGGTTCTCGACCTCGAGGACCTGGTGGGCGCATTAGGGTGACGCCCCGATGACCGTGACGCAACGATGACACTGCCACTGTGGCCGACGGGCGAAGGCAGCGGCGTGGAGAGAGCTCCCGGCGGTGGCGGCCGCGGCGGAGCGAGCGGCCAGCCGCCCCGGAGGGTCACCTTGGTGCGTCTGGCCGGCGAGATCGCGCGTTCGCTGGCTGACATCGGCCGGGTCGCGGTCGAGGGCGAGGTGTACCGGCCGCAGACCTACCGGGCGGGCCGCACGTACTTCACCTTGCGCGACCGGGCCGCCCAGATGCCTGTCTCGTTTTCGGCCCGGGTGGCGCGCCGGTGCCGGGCCGTCGACGGAGAGCGGGTACTGGTCGTAGGTGCCCTTGTCTGGGGCAACGACAGGGGCCAACTCGTCTTGGAGGCGGAGGAAGTCGTCCCCATCGGCGCAGGTGCGGTGGCGGCCATGATCGCCGAGACCCGGGCCCGGCTGGCGGTCGAGGGCTTGCTCGACCGGCCCCGCCGCCGGGTGCCGCGCCTGCCAAGGGTGATCGGCGTCCTGTGCGGGTCGGAGGCGGCGGTACGCCAGGACATCGAGTCGGTGGTGGCGGCTCGCTTCCCGGGCTACCCCCTTGATGTGGAGGAAACAACCGTCAGCGGCCCCGGCGCGGCGCTGAGCATCATCGACGCCCTGCGAAGGTTGTCGGGCCGGCCGCAGGTCGACGTAGTGGTCCTGGCTCGAGGCGGCGGGGACGCTACCGCGCTGCTCCCCTGGAGCGACGAGGAGCTATGCCGGGCCGTGGCTGCCTGTCGTGTACCCGTGGTCTCCGCCATAGGCCACGAGTCCGACCGCCCGCTGTGCGATGAGGTGGCGGACCTCAGGTGCGGGACGCCCTCCATAGCCGCCCACGCGGTCGTGCCTGATCGCCACCAGTTGGAGGCGGAACTGGCCGCTTTGGTCCAGGCCGCGGCGCGCCTCGTGGACCGGCGGAGCGAAATGGGCGGGGAGCGGTTGGCCCGGGCCGAGGTGAGCGGCGCCCTGGCCGCCGGGCGGCAAAGGGCGGCCAGCCGGTTGCAGCACGCCGCCGACCGCCTCGACTGGGCCCACCCGGGGCCGAGCCTGCAATCGTGCCGGCGGCGCCTGGACCGATGTGACTGGCGCCGGCCGATGGCGGCAAAGCTGCAATCGAGCCGCGGGCGGGCCGAAGCGTTGGGCCGCCACGCCCGCTCCTTGTCTCCCCAGCACGTGATCGAACGGGGCTTCGCCGTGGTGCGTCGCCTCGATGGGACCGTCGTCCGCCGCCCCGAGCAGGTAGGCCCGGGCGAGCTCGTCGAGCTCACCGTGGCCCGAGGCCTCATTTCGGCCCGCGTCGAGGACAGCGGCGAGCGAGCCCGGCGCTAAGCTTCGCCGGGTTGAACTTCGACCCCAAGCTGTGCGGCGTCGACGGCCCGCTCGAGGCCCTGACCTTCGAAGAGCTGCTGGCTGCCCTGGAGCTCGTCACCGGCCGGCTGGCCAACGGCGATCTGGGGATCGAAGCCGCCGCCGACCTCTACGAACAGGCCGAGCTCCTTCACGCTGCGGCCTCCGAACGCCTGGGCGCGGTCGAGGCCCGGATCGAACGCCTCCGCTCGCCAGGGCCAGCCTGACCCCGGTCAGTGCCTCGCCCAACTGACGGCGAAGCACCGGTCGTCGACCCGGCCCGGGGACCACCGGCGCCACTGGCCGTTCATCGCCCGGCGTGTGGCTTCGGTCCAGCTGATGACGTCGGGCCGCGAGATCCGTCGTACGACCTGGACCACGCCGCCGTCGTACACTTTGTAGCCGGCCCACACGCCCGGGTAGTCCTTGGTCGCGCCCACCTCGCTCACTACTAGGGGGCCGTAGCGGTAACGACGGTTGCGGTGCCGGTGGCCGCAGGTCACCAAGGCGGTGGGCTTGGCGGCCACCAGGGCATCGAGGAGCAGGCGGCTCTCCCCGAACGGGATACCGGGAGGGTAAACGGTCGGGACGCGGTGGAGCTCAGGCGGATGGTGCAGCACCACGAGGGCTCCCGCCGGCGACTCCGCCGCCAGTTGCGCCACACGGCGGCTCATCTCGAGCGGCAGCTGCCCCCGGTGGTAGCGGGGATCTCCCTGGACGGTGTTCACGAGTACCAGCCGGGCGCCGGGAAGGTCCCGGGCCCGGGGCACCCATGGCACCACCAAGCCCTCCTTTTCCAATATGGCCCGGCTGTCGACCCCCAGTTCGTTGTCGTGGTTGCCGAGCAGCGCTTCGACGGGCACCGGGCTGGCGGTCAGGAGACGGCCCGCGTCGCGCACCTCGGCCGGCACTGTGCGCGTCGTGAGGTCGCCCTTGGCCACGATGACCTCAGCGCCCCATGCCACCGCCTCGTCGATGGCGGCCCGCAGAGCCCGGACGGGATACGGCTCTCCGCCCACGGTGCCCTCACGCGCCGGCTTGTCCAGGGCGTCGTGGATGCGGCCCAGGATCCCGAAATGCGTCTCGCCGATATGCACGTCGCTCACGGTGGCGAACCGGCAAAGAAGCCGCTCACCGGGCACGGGCAGCGTCCGCAAACGGCCGGCGAGGAAGCGGGGGATCCCTCGCCCGGCGGCCACCACGTCATAGGTCGTCGCCGGGGACAGGCCGTCTATCACCACTGAGCCGGTACCGGCGGGCCAGCCCGGGTCGAGCGGGCGCGTGCGGCGCGAAGCGTCCAGGACCAATTGCACTTGGGGCGAGGGCGTCGGGCGGGCCACAAAGTCGCCCACCTCTATGGTCAGATCCTCGGCCGGCGAGGCCCGCCAGGTGAGCTGGGCCGAGCAGTCGTCTACGGCGAAAACGCGCAGCGGCCACCCCCGGGACGGGAGGCGCCCGCCGTTAAGCGCTAGGGTCAAGGAGGCCCTGGTGCGAAGGACCTGAGGGCCGGGAGCAGTGGCCCGCCGACGCGTGCCTTGAAGGCCTGGTTGACGTACAGACGTTCCCGGGACTGGCGAACCTTGAGCTCGCCCCGGGTCACCGGGTGCGAGTCCAACCACGCAGAGGCCCGTTGCACGGCATCGTCTCCCGCGGCCACCAGGGCAGGCAGTTGCTCGAGCACACGGTGCATGGTGTTTGGCGGCCAGCGGAGCAGCATCTCGTCCCAGTGCTGTTCGATGGCTTCCCAGGCCAGCAGGCAACCCGCCCGCTGGCCCAGGGCCCCGGCCAGCACATTGGGTGCGTCCTGGGAACGAACTTCGCCCGAAAAGACCAGGTCCAGTGTGCGCTGGACCTGTGCCGGTCCCGTAAACCCGCCCAGAGCATGCAAGTACCTGACCTCGTCCTGGGGCGTCGTCGCCTTCTTGTAGTGGGAGTAGAGCAGCTCCCACTCCTCTTCGGCCCCGGCTGCCGCTATCACCTGGGCCACCGGCGTGGCCAGGTCCGGCGCCAGAGGCGCTCGCCCGGCGTCGGCGTCAGCCAAGAGCTGACGTGCCCCGGAGCGCACCTCGGGGTCGGCCCCGAGCACACCCAGGAGGCTGACCAGCCGCGCTCGCAGGCGCGCCCGGCGAGGGCTCTCGTCACTGTCCCTGGCGGCCGTTCCGGCGTCCCAGCCGACATCCCGGAAGGCGCTGCCGGCCAGGTGCCTCGCCAGGCCTCTGAGCAAGGGGAGCTCGCTTTCCCCGGCGATGAGCTCGATGAGGCCGAGGCCACCCGCTATCGCCCACCAAACGTCGGGGTCCCGCTCGCTCTCCAACAGCGACCACAGGTCGAAGGAGCTGTCCAGCGGGACCAGTCCCGCCACCGTGGCCGCCCATGTGTCTGCCACCAGGCTGAGGCGTTCCCTGTCGCCGAGCCGGTCGAGGGTGCGGTAGAGCCGCTGGCGCAGCTCGTCGTCGTAGTGGGTGCGGTACACGCCCCACGAACCCTCGTTGACCAGCGCCCAGGCCAGCTCGCCGTCGAGGGCAATCGTCGCCGAAGCGTCTTCGAGCAGCAGCTGCCGGTGCTCGACGGCGCCATCGGCCGTGGCGTAGCGCAACGTGAGGGGGACCACCCAGCGCTGGTTGTCGTCCCTGGTGCCGTCCAGGAAGAACCGCCTTTGCGACAGGCGCAACTCGGACGGCCCGGTCAGCTCGACCGAGATCATCGGATGGCCGGCCTGGTTGACCCAGGTGCCCATTACGGCCTGGACCGGTTGGCCGGAGGCGACTTCCAGCGCCTCCCACAGGTCGTTGGTGTCGGTGTTCGAGTAGCGGTGCTTGTCGAGGTAAAGGTTAAGGCCCCGGCGGAAGGTGTCTTTTCCGAGGTAGCGCTCGATCATGCGCAGGACCGAGCCGCCCTTGTCGTAGGTGATGGAGTCAAACATGTTGTCGGCTTCTTCGGGCCGGCCCACCGGGTACTCGATCGCCCGGCTGGCGTGCAGGCTGTCGGCCACCAGGGCCGCGGCGCGGTCCACACCAAAGCTCGTCCAAACCTGCCAGCCCGGCTCGAAGTCGTCGGTGACAAGCAGCTCCATGAAGGTGGCAAATGCCTCGTTCAGCCATATGCCCTCCCACCAGCGCATGGTGACAAGGTCGCCAAACCACATGTGAGCCGTTTCGTGGGCGATGGTGGAGACCACCCGTTGGCGCTCGACCTGCGAGCTCTCCCGAGCCACAAGCAGCGCCGTCTCGCGGTAGGTGACGAGGCCCAGGTTCTCCATGGCCCCAGCGGCGAAGTCCGGGATGCCGATGTGGTCGAGCTTGTCCGCCGGGTAAGGCATCGAGAAGTAGTTGCTGAGGAAAGAAAGCGCATGGGCGGCGGCGTCCTCGGCCAGGCCCCGCAGGGCGCTGCGGCCGGGCACAGAACCGATCCGCAGGGGCACGCCGTTGACGTCCTGCGCCTCGGTCAGTTCGAAAGGCCCGATGACGACGGCCACTATGTACGTCGACATCGGCATGGTGCGGGCGAAACGGGTGCGCCGTCGGCCGGCCTCGAGGACCTCCGAAGAGACCTCGCGGCTATTGGAAAGGACGGTCAACCCGTCTTCGGCCACGATGGTAACCGCGAAGGTGGCCTTCATGTCCGGTTCGTCCCAGCACGGGAAAGCCCGTCGGGCATCGGTGGACTCGAACTGGGTAGCGGCCAGCCAGGTCTCTTTGCCCCCCT
>JBEKNX010000142.1:0-13000 GCA_049522375.1 Acidimicrobiales bacterium
TATTGAAAAGGCAGTGGCTTATTAAGGCCGAGCTCGATATAGAGTGCGTGGACTTCTTCGGGCTTCGCGCCGATTCCGGCCAAGATTATTGCCGGATTACCAGGGATCAGGTGCAGCAGTATAAACGTGAACAGACTGATGAACCAAAGGAGGCCAATGGCCCACGCGGTCCGTCTCAGTATATACCGTTCCATCAGCGCGGTCCCGATGAGATGTTTTGTCTAGCGGGGACACTGATCTGCGGGCTGACCGCTCGTAAGGGAAAGCGGGCGGGGAGAGACCCCGCCCGATCACCTCGTCGCACGTCCGAGCCTCGGCACCCCGGGCGAATATTCTCAGTGCTCGCGCAGCTGCAACTGCCAGAACCGGACTGGGTACTGTGCGTCCGTAGCTTGCATAACGTAGCCCTCAAGATAGTTTGGCACTGGAATGATCATCTCCGGAAGTGCTCCAAATATCACAGGTGCATCGTCGTAGATGATCTGCTGGCACTTGTCGAGCGCCGCCCTAATACCCGCCTCGCTTGTCGCTGATGAGGCCTCGTTATACGCAGCCGCAAACGACGGGCTATCCCAACGTGTAGAAGTAAATGCAGGGCCGGTAGGGAGAAGTTCCGAAAAGTAACTCGTAGGATCCAAGCTGAAGTCCCCGTTGTACCAACACGATGCCAAGGCTGGTGCGCTACTGACGTTGGCCATCGCCGACAGTATTGAGCCGAATTGGAGCGACTGTAGCTGTATGTGCACCCCAATCTGTGCGAGAGAGGCCTGGAGGACTGTGCCTCCGGCCACAAGGTCCGCGTACCCGGCGGCCGTGTAGCAGGTCGCAGTAATGCTTGCTGGGTCCACGCTAGCGCTCGCCAGCAATGCCTTCGCCTTGCCAAGATCCTGCTTATATATCGGCAGGGAGTTAAGTACGTAGGGGTTCCAGGGTGGCAAGACGCCCGATGTCGGCTGCGCATTACCGTGGAAATACTCGCGCATTGCGTCGTAGTCGAACGCATACTGGAATGCCTTGCGAACCTCGACCTTGTCAAACGGTGGCTTGGCCTGGTTGAAGGTGAGCATCGGATCGATAGTATTGGCCCTGAACCGCTGTAGCGTGAACCCGGGCTTGCCGGCAAAGCTCAGTGCGTTATCGATCGACATCTCCGTGGAAAAATTAGCGGAGCCCTTCTCGATGAGCTCCACCGTTGTTGACGGGTCTGTCTCCCACTGGACGGTCACGTTATCAATTGACCCTGGCTTCCACGGTCCCGCCCACCACTCGTGGTTCTTCGCCAGCGTGATCTTCGTTCCCTTCACCCAAGAAGACAATGAATATGGCCCGGTCCCGACGCAGTGGTCCTGAAAGTAGGACTTCGCCCAAGGATCCTTGGCTGTCCTATGCTCTTCGATGGCTTGTTTGCTGATAATTGGCCACATTACCATGTGATAGGGGAGCCATGGCTGGGGCGCTTTCGTGGTAAACGTCACTTGCATGGGCCCCGTCGCCTTCACTGACGTTATACCGTCGAGCGTGTACCCGGCCTCAGCAATACTGCCAATGGCGAGGTGCCTCTGCATGCTCAGGGCGACGGCTGCAGCATCCATCGGAGATCCGTCAATGAATGTTACCCCTGGACGAAGAGTAAATGTCCATTCTCTGATATCAGGGTTTGCCTTCCATGAGGTGGCCAGCCAAGGCAGCAGCTGCTGCGAAGTCTCATCTGTCAGAGTTAGGGCGTCATATGTGTTGTTTGTGATTAGGAAGGCGTCGAATTCATTCGTCTGTGAGGGATCCAGCGAGTCCGGCTCCGTGGTGTCCAGGTAGACAAAGGATACCGGCGGCTTCTCCCAACCCGTCGCCCCGCTCGCCTGGCCGCCAAAGCCCCGCAGCCTGGTGCTCCGCGCCAGAATTGGTACCGCACCTAGTCCGGCGCCGCCGAACGCGAGGAACCGCACCATCTCTCGACGGCTATAAAGTCGCCGACTGAGCGCTCCCTCCTTCGGCAAATAACCGGGTGCGACTCTCTCTGTTCTCTCTGTCATAGTCGTCCCTCCCTTTCATTGTTTACTGCGGCCAGGTCAGCTGGTGTGTCCCACTGAGCAGGACAGCCGCTCCGTTTGTAGGAACAAGCTAATTCTCAACGGAGGACCCGTCAATGGCCCTGTAGCGGCGACCCGGTCAGGCTCTCAAGGTAGAGGCACAGGTTGGAGCCCCGTTGGGACTGCCAGCCAGCCAGTGGTCAAGCTCCTCCCGAGGACGGCTCGGAGAGATGGGCCTCAAGTAGCTGGCGGCTCGACTCGTTCGACAGTTGGGACCCGGTCGATCGACCTGTCGAACGACGCGATCCGGTTGACCCCGCTGGACTCGGCGCAGGCGACGAGGTACGCCTCTGCGAAGTCCAACCTGTGTATTTCGTAGACCTCGATAGCCCGCAGCAGTAACGCCGCGTCAACGCTTACCACAGACCGCATCGCCAGGAGCGACCGGGCCGCCTCGGCCACCTGGCCACGTGGCGCCTCGTAGAAAGACTCCAGGACGTACACCGTCTCACCCACAACCAGGTCGGTGAGGAACAGCTGGGGCTCGCTCTGCAGGTACGACGTGGCCCGGGCCGCCAGGTCGGCGGGGTCCCCGGTGAGATGGCGGACGAGGACGTTCGTGTCGACGAAGGCGCTCACGGAACTTTGGTGGCGGCTCGCGACGACCGAGCCCTACGCATGACCTCGTCCCAGGCGGTATTGCGCTTGGCGGCGGGGACCACCACCGTGCCCGCCAGGGCGAGGAAGTCGGGTGTGCGGGCCAAGACGGCCCGGCGCCCCTCGACGCGGAACACGACTTCGCCACCCCGCCTTATCCCCAGGGCGTCACGCACAGCCTTCGGGATCGTCACCTGGCCCTTGGAGGTGACCCGTGCGGCAGTGTCCATAAAAAATTCCTTACTCTCGGGATGTAGTAAGGCAGCGCCAGCGGGGAAGGCGGGGCTTGGCTTCAGGGAAGCAAAGACTTCGTCAGTGCCTGCGGCGAAGGTCGCTTCGAGGCGGTCGATGAGCTCGTCGCATGTCGGCTCATCGATCACAAGCGGTGGGGCCACGAGCAGCCAGTCGCCGTAGCGACCGGCGTTCTGGCGACGCGAGTACAGCAGAAGGCCGTGTTCGAGCCCGTGCCGACGGATAGTGGCGGCAGGGTCAACATGTTCAGGGAACCGCTCGTTGGTCTCTTTGTCCCGGACCAGTTCGAGTGCCAACAACAGCCCCCGGCCACGGACATCACCGACCAGGGGCGAAGAGCGCGCAATGCGCTCGAGGCCTGCGCGAAGGCGGGCGCCGAGTGTCCCGGCACCTTCGATCAAGCCACGTTCGACAATTTCATCAAGCACGGCGGAGCCGGCGGCGCATGCGATCGGGTTGGCGTCGTAGGAGTGCGACACGACGAAGCCGGTGGTCGCGGCCACCTCTTCGACGAGAGCGGCCGAAACAAGTACCGCGCCAAGCGGCGCGTAACCGGCCGCAAGGCCCTTGGCGAGCACCACTACGTCCGGCGAGGCCTCGGGGTCGTGGTGGGCGGCGAGGAAGCGGCCCGTACGGAAAGCGCTCACGACCTCGTCGAAGACGAGGTGAACGCCATACCGCTGGCAAATCTCGCGTGCGCGGCGGGCGAAGGACGGGTGGGGCACGTTCACCCCAGAAGCCTGCCCGCCCACCGGTTCCATTACGAACGCCAGCACGGTCTCGGGGCCTACTGCCGAGATGGTGGCCTCAAGTGCCCTACAGCTCGTTTCTGCCGCTGCCTCGGCGCTCGGCGCTCGGAACGTGAGCGGCGCCGGGATCTTCTCGGACGCCACCGCGAGCGGTCCCCAGAGCGCTCGGGCGCCAATGTCGCCATTGAGGGCAAGCGTCTGGAGCGTGGCGCCGTGATAACCAGGCATAAGCGAGATCACCCGGTGCCGTTCGGGGTGCCCGGTGGCCACGGCGTGCACGCGCAGGAGCTTGAGCGCCATCTCAACCGCTTCCGACCCGCCCGAAGTGAGGTGGGCCCGTTCAAACCCCGGTCCCGCCAACGAGGCCAACCGCTCGGTGAGCTCAGCGTTGGCGCTGTGGCGTGTAGTGCGTGAGTACGTGTAGCTGAGCCGGCGGCCCTGCGTGAGCATCGACCCGAGCACCCGCTCGTTCCCCTGGCCAAGGCTGGCCAGGAACGGGCCCGAACAAACATCAAGCAGTCGCCGCCCCGCGTCATCTACCAGGTACACGCCATCGCCGGAGACGATCGTCGGCAAGTCACTAGTGCTGGACCGCGGGTAGAACACGTCCTGTGTGCCGCCCAGGGCTGGGAAGCTGTAAGTGGTCACTTGGTGAGAACCCCCAGGGTACGTACCTGAAACATCCACCTTCGGTTGTCCGAGCGCGGCCATAGCGCCATGCCCGGTCCCGGGACCCTACATCCTGTGCCGACCGCTTGCACGGGTGCGACCGGGTGGGTCAACCGCGGCCGTACAATTAGGCTCGTCTCCAGCCGTACGTCCTCCTCGTGCGGCCCCACGACCGCGCAACGGAATGCCATTCGTCCAACCTCGTCCATCGGCACCACGACGGTGCTCAGGGAGGCTGCAAGGGGGTCTCTCCTGAGCATCATCATCGAGAAGAACGTGCCGGTGACGATGGACGACGGCGTGAAATTGCTCGCCGACGTGTACCGGCCGGGTTCGACGGACCGCTGCCCGGTGCTGCTGACCCGGCTTCCGTACAACAAGGAGGTCGGGCAGATGGTGAGCGACACCTTCGACGTGTTGCGGGCTGTCCAGGCGGGGTACGCCGTGGTCGTTCAAGACACGCGGGGCCGCTTCGCGTCCGATGGCGCCTTCAAGCCGTTCTTCAACGAAGCCGTAGACGGCGCGAGCACTATCGCATGGGCAGCGTCACAGCCGTGGTCGACGGGCAGCGTGGGCATGTTCGGAGCCTCCTACGTCGGGGCGACACAATGGACGGCGGCCACCCAGGCCCCGCCCGCGCTGCGGGCCATCGCCCCGTTCGTGACGACCGACCAGTACTACGACAGCTGGGCCTACCAGGGGGGTGCGTTCCAGCTGGGTTTCAACCTGCACTGGGCCTTTTTGTCGCTGGCGCTGGGGGAGGTCGCCCGGCAGATGGGGACCGGGGCCGCTGGGCCGGAGGACCTGTCGGCGATGATCGCGGCTCTCGACGACAATGACGAGCTCTACTGGCGGTTGCCGCTGCGGGGACCGGTAGAGCTCAAAGACCTGGCGCCGTACTACGACGACTGGTTGGACCATCCGAGCTACGACCAGTTCTGGAAGGCCACCGCCCCGTGCGAGTCGTTCGGCCGCATTGTGGTGCCGGCGCTCAACGTGGGGGGCTGGTACGACATTTTCCTGAAGGGGACATTGGCCAGCTATGTCGGGATGAAGCGGCAAGGCGGCAGCGAGGAAGCTCGTCGCCGCCAACGCCTGGTCGTCGGCCCCTGGGCCCACGGGGCGTACACCGGCTGGTTCCCGGAGCGCTCGTTCGGCTTCCTGGCCGCAACTGGTAACGCCGACATCACCGGGCTGCAGCTTCGCTGGTTCGACTGGCTCCTCAAGGGCGTCGACACCGGCCTGGCGGGCGAGAAGCCCGTCCGGCTGTTCGTGATGGGCGTAAACGAGTGGCGCGACGCCGACGACTGGCCCGTGCCCGGCACCCGGTACGTCGACTACTTCCTGCACAGTGGCGGCCAAGCCAACTCCGCCGCCGGGGACGGCCTGCTCTCGACGAACGCACCAGGCGACGAGCCGGAGGACGTCTACCTGTACGACCCGCGCCACCCGGTCCCGACCACCGGGGGGGCGACGTACCTGCCGGGGCTCTTCATCGGCGCCAACGCCGGGCCGCGCGACCAACGTGGCCCGGAGAGCCGCCGGGATGTCCTCTGCTACACCACCGAGCCGCTCGCCGAGCCGGTCGAGGTCATCGGACCGGTCAAGCTGGTCCTGCACGTGTCGTCGTCCGCTCCCGACACCGACTTCACCGGCAAGCTGTGCGACGTGGGCCCCGATGGGACACCGGTGAACTTGACCGACGGTATCCTCCGCGCCCGGTACCGGGAGCCGCTGGCGGGCCCGTCCCCCATGGAGCCCGACCGGACCTACGAGATCACCCTGGACCTGGTCGCCACGGCCAACGTGTTCGCCGCCGGCAACCGCATCCGCCTCGAGGTGTCCAGCAGCAACTTCCCCCGCTTCGACCGCAACACCAACACGGGCGGAGCGATTGCCACCGAGGTAGAGACCGATTTCCGCCCCGCCGTCAACCGGGTCCACCACCGCCGCTCCCTGCCGTCACGCCTGGTCCTGCCGGTCCCCGCCCAAGCCGTGGGCCGCCGCTAAGCGCCAACCTTCTCCAGTGGACGTGGCCGGAGAACGCTGTGTCATGCTGTAGGCACGCCTTCGACGACGATCACCACTCCGAGGGGCAAGCTCCCGCTCTTTGTGGCGACACCGTCCACCGCGGGCCCCTGGCCGGGCGTCGTCGTCGTCCATGACGTCCTCGGCATGGGCGAAGACCTAAAGAGGCAGGCCGAGTGGCTAGCCGGTGAAGGGTACCTGGCCGCGGCACCGGACCTCTCGAGCGTCAACTACGGCACCGCCTCCAAGGACGCCTACACGGCGAGCTTCCTCACAGGGGCTTGCCCCATCGTCGGTAGCTACGGCGGCCAGGACCGCCCGGGGGGCTACTCCACGGACGTGCCGACCGGCTTTTCTGGTCCTGTTGCGCTCTCAGCCGGCGCCGGCAAGTCCGGGTAGGTGTCGTGGCACTGTGCGCCGTCCGCCAACCCGCCATTGTCCGGGGCCACGTGGACGACCGGTTGTTCGACCGGGTCATAGCTGTCGTGGCACTGGCTCATGTCCGCCTCCGGATGGTTGGGGCTCCCCCGTAGGGCATAAACCCATCGTCCAACGTAGCCAAGGATGGATCTAGGGCCGAAGGTCTCCTCTTGGGGCCCGCTCGACCCTCTAGGAGCATGATGGGCGGTGGTCAGCGCAGCGGTGTCACTGCTCCCGGTGGGTTGAGCTCGGTATAGCCGACGCCGCTCACCGGCGCGCCACCGACTATGCCCTGGACGGAAACGTCGCCCTCCCAGTAAGCATTTCCCTGGGTACTACGCAGGTCGAGCTCTTGGTCCCGCAGGTCGGGGGTGACGTCGAGGTGCCCGCCGGGCACGGTGAGCTGCCACCCCGAGCTATAAGTGACGCCGGTCACCGGGCTACGCCAGGAGCCGGTCTCTCGTTCGCTGACGGGCCCCAGGCGGACGGAGCGCCCGGTGGGGCTGACGTGGGTGCCGAACCTCGAGATGATGCGGTCTTTCTGGTTGCGGACGAAATAGAGCATGTACTGCTGGCCGTTGGAAAGCTGCACGCTGAACCAGTCCCAGCCGCCGCCTTCGAGCAGGTCGAGCGGTCCCCACTCGTGGTCCATCCACGACAGCCCGGTGACCTTGAGGTCCACCCCGTGATCGACCATGGCGCCGGCGCTGAGCAGCGAGGTCCACGAATAGTACTTCGAGGTGCCGAGGGGCCCGAGCGAGACGACGCCGCCGTCGCCCTCCAGGACGGCCGGCTCCGAGGCCTGAAGGTGAAGGTCGAGGCTGTAACCCGGGAGCTCGGCGTGCAGCACGTCATGGCCACTTCCCCCGTTCATCGACCAACCGCCGGTATGCAAGGAGAAGGAGCCCTTGGTCGTGGGGAGGAGGGAGGTGCCTACCTCAACGCCGTAATGGAAGCTCCGCCGGGACAGGTCGGTGACGGCAAAGTCGCCGACGTAGACGGGCAGAGGCGCCAGGCCCAGGATCTGGAAGGTCACGTACTCGAAGCCGTAGCAACGCACTTGGCCTGAAGGCCCGGTCCCCCGCAGGTGCCCACTGAAGTACCACCACTCGACCGGTGAGCCGTGGGGAGCTTCGTCCCGGGGGACCTGCACGGCGGTGGAGCCAACCGGGGCCGGAGGTGTGGCCGTCGAGGCCGGCACCGGGATCGTGGCGCAGCCTCCCGACGGCACGAGACCGGGCGTCGAGGCCACGGCCACGTTCACGGGGACGGCGCTCGCCAGCAGGCCCGCCAACAACCCGGTCGTCACGACAGGTGCTTGCCGGCGTAAATGGCGACGGCGAGCAGGCACACCCGCACTGGCCATTAGTTGACAGGTTACCCAAGGATTTCTCGGGCCTGGGTGGTGGGTGGTCAGGCTGGCCAGCGGCCGGCTGCGGCGCGGCTGGGCCGCCCCCTGCCGCCTTAACGCACGGCCCCGTCCGCCGGCGTCACCCAGAGCAACTGCGCCAACGAGGCCCCCATCACCACGGTGCTGTCCCCGACCTTGAGCACCAGGCTGGAGTCAGGGCCTTGCGCGGTCACCGTCGCCTCGCACCCGGGGAGAAAGCGGCGCTGTTCCAGGTACACCAGCGCTTCGCGGTCGAAGTTGACTTGCTCCATGACCCGGTTGAGCCGGACACGGTCGCCCACGCTGGCCTCCGCCAGCAGGGTCGTAGGTACAGGCTCGAAGCCCGAGCCGGGGATGGGGTAGCCGTGGGGGCAGGTCGTCGGGTTCCCCAGCAACTCGACCATGAGGGCTTCGACTTCGTCGGAGATGACGTGCTCCCAGCGGTCCGCCTCGGCATAGACCATGTGCCAGGGCAGGCCGATGACGTCGGCCAGGAGCCGTTCCGCCAGACGGTGTTTGCGGACGACGCTTATGGCCAGTTCCCGGCCCGACGAAGTGAGGGTGAGGGTATGCCCGTTCACCTCGATGAGGCCGGCGTCCCGAAGACGGTGCACCATTTCAGAGACGGTAGGAGCCGAATGCCCGACCCGTTCGGCCAGCCGCGCCTGTATGACCGGGGCCCCCTCGTCCATCAGATTGGAGATGGCCTCGATGTACTGCTCGGTGGGTGGGTGGACGCCCGGGTCGTTGGGTGGGTGGACACTTGGGCGGTCATCGCCGAACGACATACCGCAAGTGTAATTTTTCACAAGTGTGCCCGGACATGGCCCTTGTGCCCGTCCACCAGGGACGAAGGACCTTACGTACCACCGATGGCGGGCCAAATCGACCAGCTTCGGCCGGGCGACCTACGCCGGCCACCCGGCAACCGCACGGAGTGCCGTAGGCACCGGCTGAGCGTCTATGCGTACCGCAGCCGGCAAGCCGGTTGCAGGGCGGCGTCGAGACGATGAACCGGTCGAGACTTCAGGCCGTGTCCGGCGCCGGCCGGGCACTGAGGTCGACGAAACCTCGGCTTTCCAGATGTATTTCTCCCGCGGACCGGTGGCCCAATGCCTGGTGACCCAGGCGGCGTCGACATTTTTCTTCACCATTGACGTCCACGGCCGAGCCGGGCGCCTTGTTCTGCGCGGGTCGGGCTGGTCGCAGTTCGAGATCGAGGTATCGAGCACGGTGGACGCCGCCTTTGCCGAGCCCGTGGTGACCCGCCCGGGGCGCCAGGACGACCACATCTCGACGATGCTGGTGCCGGATCTGGAAGAGCTCGCCAGTGCCATCAGCGAGCAGCGCCAGCCCTCGGTCGGCGCCACCGACGCACGGCGGGTGTTGCGGGTGCTCGACGCCGTGGCGGCCGCCGACCGCTCCGGCGCTTCGGTAAGGATCGGCTGAGCCGCCGTCCCGACCGGTCTGGCGGCCCTTCACGACGCTTACTGCGTCCAGCGGTACACGTCAGCCCGCAGCGGGCAGCCCTTGGCCTGTGCGGACGCCAGCTTGAGCGAACAAGCCAGGGCTGCGATCTGCGCCCCGTTGGCACTCACGGTGACCTGCTCGTCCCCGATCCCAGAAACCGCCGGCAGCAGTTGGAGGCCGGACGCGACCGGTGGCGGGCGTAGCAACTGCATCGACCCTTTAGGCAGTTCCACCCGCCATAGGGGCCAGTGCCCCCAGCCAGCTTGGCCCTGTGCCCCGAAGAACGCCAGCACGCTCCCGTCACTTGACAGCGCGGCGCTCTGGAACTCCGCCGCCTCGCCTTTGTCGTAGTAAGCCCATTCCTGGTGGTACCTGCCGGCGGCCGGGCCAAGCTGCACGACACCAATGCCGCCGGGCCCGCTATTGGCTATAACAGTCCCGTTGGCCGAAAGGGCCAGCGAGTTGCCGTCTGTCAAGCCCACGTTCTTTTGAAAGGCCACCGGCCACACCTTGTTGGTGACCGTCGACCACACATCGACATCGGGGCCTACGTGGAAGGCGACGATGCCGCCATTTCCGGAGATGACCGGGTAACCCAAGGACGGCGTGGCACCGAAAGCGGCCTGTTTGGGCACGGCTCGCAGGCTCCTGGTGAGCCGGCCGTACAGGTACACATAACCCGAGGCGTTATTGCAGGAGGACACACACATTTTATAACCATCGGGTGCCAGAAATGGCGACGTCGAAGCAAAGACGACGTAGTCGCCGTCGGAGCTTATGTGCAAGCCCCTGACCAACCCGTCGTCGCCGACCTTCCCGGCCGCGGTCCCGATTATGAGCGTGCGCTGCCCGGTCTGGGTATCCCATAGCCACACGTCCATGCCGGTTATCAAGCCGCTCGGCGCCGTCGCGGCCGCAGAAGCGTAGACCACGTACGTGCCGTTCCCGGAAACGTCAGTCCCGTAGGGCCAGAGGCCCTGCTGCACGATGGTCTGGCCCGTGCTCAGGTCTCGCCACACCAACCCGAAAGCACCGTGGTAATTGTTGTACTGCCAAATGGCGTGGTTGCCGTCCGCGCTCATAACCGGGGCCAAAGCCTCTCCGTTGCCGGCACCAAGAAAGCTGCGTCGGCTGTCCAGGTCGAGGATCGCTATGCCCGGCGCCACGCCGACAGCCGCGGCCTTCGCCACATTTGCCTGCGAAGCGAGATCTGCCGGCGAAGCCAACGTGGCCTGCTCGCCGGCTGCGGCCGAGGGTGCCGCCGTCGCCAAGGCCAGGGCCGGCATGGCCACGGCCGTCAATGCCGATACGACAGCGGCCCGCCACTTGGTGCTGACCGTCCGACCTGGCAATCTCGAATCGCTCATGCTCGCCTTTCCCTAAGTTCGATGATGGGCACTCAGGGCCCACCGCTGTCCACGTCCGTACCCGCTGCCACTGTCACGGTTGCTCACTGAGGCTAGCGACGAGCCTCACCCGGGCCAAGCTCAACGGTCCCGAGATGCACGTCGTCCTCGAGGTGGCGGCCCCCGCACCTCCACCTCGGCCTACGTTGTGCATACCCGGGCAACCCAGACCCTATGCCACTAGAGGGCCCGGGTCGCAAAACATGGCCGGCACGAGGTCGAACGAACGGCTCGGACGCGGGCGCCACCGCCAGGCCGGCAGCCCCGGGGCGGCGACCAGGGCAGATGGCCCAGTTGGCCAGTCCCCATTAGGTTCTCTGAGGATGGAGCGAAGCGAGAAGGGCGGTTTCCGGGCGGAGACGGAGGCCGCGGTACTCGCCGCGCAGGCCGGCCTGCAGCTGGCCCTCTGCCGGGCCGGCGCCGAGGACATCCGTTCCAAAGGCGGTAGAGACCTCGTCACCGCCACCGACGTCGCCGTTGAAGACGCGGTCCGCGACGTCCTCGGCAACGCCTTCAAGTACCCCGTCGTAGGCGAGGAACGAGGTGGGGCGCCGGAGCCCGGCATGCCTTACTGGCTGGTGGACCCCATTTGCGGGACCAGGAACTTTGCCTCCGCGATCCCACTGTTCGCCGTGAACGTGGCCCTGGTCGAGGAGGACCAGGTGGCACTGGGGGCGGTGGCCGACGGCTCCAGTGGGGCCGTCTACTGCGCCGAGCACCCCAGGGGGGCGTTCGCCATGAAGGACGGGCCCTGGCAAACCATTGCCACCAGCCCGGGGAGCCAGACCATCGTCGTCGAGGGCTTCCCGGCGGCCGGGGAGAGAAGGGACGGGGCCGCCCGCTTCGTGGCGGAGGTGGTCAGGGGCGACAAGTGGGACTTCCGCTGCTTCGGCTCGACCCTGTCGCTGGCCTACCTGGCCACCGGCAAGGTCGCCGCCTGCGTCTTCCTGGCCGCCCCGACCCTGCACGTCGCCGCCGGCGTAGCCCTCGCCCGTGAAGCAGGCGCCACCATCACTGAGCTCAGCGGGAGACCGTGGGCGATCGGCTCGTCAACGCTTGTCGCCGCCTCCGAGGCCGGGCTGGCCGTCGAGCTGTCCGCCGTCGCCGAGGCCACACGCGCCCTGGGCTGAAGCCTCCGTCGACTACATCCAGCCTCCGTCGACGATCCAGTTCTGGCCGGTGCAGGCCTTGCTGTCGTCGGCGGCGAGCCACAATGCCATCCGGGCGATGTCGTCGGGCATGAGCCGGGGCGAGAGAGCCTGCTCGCGGGCAATGGTGGCCTCAGCCTTGGCATCGACCGCATGCGCCAGTTGCCGAGGTGTCATGACCCAGCCGGGGATGATGCAGTTGACCCGGATGCCGTCCCGACCGAGCTCTTGGGCCAGGGCGCGGGTGAGCCCCTCCACGCCCGCCTTGGCCGTCCGGTAGACGACGAGGTCAGGGAGCTTGATGTGGGTACTGATGGAGCCCAGGTTGACCACCGACCCTCGCCCGGCGGCGCGCATCATGGCCACTACCGCCCGGGTGGCGAAGTAGTAGTGGGCGAGGTTCCCACGCATTCGTTCGTCCCAAAAAGCGGCGTCGACCTGGTCGGCAGTGTGGCGAGCATCGTTGGCCGCGTTATTGACGAGCACCCCCACAGGGCCCAGCACCTGTGCCACTTCGGCGATCACCTGCTGGTACGTGGCGAGCTCGCGGACGTCGGCGTGCCGGTAGAGCGGCCGGGGGGAGCCGGCGGCGGCGACGTCGTCGACGAGCGCGTGGCCGGCGTCGTCCTGTACATCTACGAACGCCACCCGGGCGCCCTGAGCCGCGAACTGCGCCACGAACTCGGCGCCGAGACCGGTAGCGCCGCCACTTACCAGTACCACCTGGCCTCGCAAGCTCGGATAGGTGGCGTACGGCCCGGCGGGAGCACCGGCCACGGCGCTC
>JBEKNX010000143.1:0-10183 GCA_049522375.1 Acidimicrobiales bacterium
CGCCGGCAGCATGTTATTAATTCCGGCACTACCTCCTTGTTGGGCACGGGTGTGGCGGAGTTAATTGCCGGCCGTGCCAGTGTTTAGCTTTTCATGTCGAAAACCGACAGGAGAACCCCAGAGCAGTACTCCCGCGTAAGGAACTCCCGTAATCGACGACCAGAAAGCGCGTTACTACGAGGTTTCGCGCCGCCTATCGCCCGGGGTGTCCTCTACGATCTGCGCAGTCCGACTGCCTCTCCCTGACACCTCCCCCAAAGGGGCGTCCCGTCGATGAGGGACGACGGTCCGGACGAGGCGCTTTCGGAGCGCACGGCGCCTTAAGGAGCAAGGCCGGCTTGGCCGACGGCCCGGCAGCACAACTACGGCGCCCATCCCGGGGGCAAGCGCCCACCTTCCAGGAGGGCGCGCGGCAGTGGGGGGTCGCCGCCGCTACGTGCTCGCTGGGGGATGTTCAGTGACGGCCGCACCGGACTGACCGCTAGCCTGGCGCCTCGACCACGGGGGCTGTCGCCGCGAATGGAGGTGAAAAATGCTCTTCCTGATCCGCAGACTGGTCCGGTACTTCCAGGCGCGAAAGGCCCGGCCGCAATGAGCTGTTCCTGAAGCACCTTCGCTCCGGCGTCACCCAGCTCCTGATCACCGAGCTCCTGATCACACAGCTCTCGTTATAAGGGCCCGTCCGATAGGTTCAGCGGAGTGAGCTGGTTATCCCGTTTCGGCCAGTCCCGGGAAAGACTGGCCGGGCCGCCTACCTCATCGAACGGGGCGTCGTCGTTCCACCTGTGGTGGGACGTGCCGCCCGGGCCCTTTCAAGAAGTGAGCGCCGTGCTCGAGGTCACCCGCGCCCCCGCCGTGCGCAAGCTGTACTTCTGGGCGCTCCAAGTCTCGTTCGTGGATCAGGGCCGAGACCTCGGAGCTGGGCACACCGGCCTCCAATGGCACCCGGGGGCCCCGGCCGGCGCCGTCAACTGGGGCGGCTACCACGCCGGAGGCGGCGTCCTGGACGGCACCGGCTCGGACCTCCCCCCCGTCGACGGGCCCCACACCCGCCATTTCGCCTGGTCGGCCGGCCGTCCCTACCGGCTCCGGGTGTGGTCACCGGCCCCCGGCGCCTGGCGCTCGGAGGTGACCGACCTGAGCACCGGGCAGGCCACGGTGATCAGGGACCTGCTGGTGCCGGCCACCGGCCTCGCCAACCCCGTCGTATGGGCGGAGGTGTTCGCCGACTGCGACGACGCGCCGACTGAAGCGCGTTGGTCCCAGCTCCAGGCCGGCGCCGGCGCCGGCCAGCTGTTCACGGCGACCTCGGTACGGCTCACGTACCAGGCTCACGCCGAGGGCGGCTGCGCCAATACCCTGAGCTATGCCTGGGGAAGCTCCTTCGTCCAGGCCACAGGACTGCCGGGCGCCCGGCGGCCCGGCCCGGACGTGGTCCGATTGGAGCGTTGACTGCTCCCACGGCTGAAGCCGTGGGCTTCCCGCACCTGCACCCCGTTTCGGTGAACGCCGGTCAGCCTCCGGCCGGCGTAGTGGTGCCGGTGGGCACGCGGGCCGACCCTCTCGGACGGGCGCCCGCCGCCCCGGCGTCACGGGCGGCGTAGACAGCTTGGATCTCGCCCAGGCTGCGCGGCAGGTCCCGGCCCTCGACCCACGACTCGGCCGCCCGCTCCATGCTGTGCAGCAAGTCGGCGTCGGTCCGTAGGCGGCGGATCTGCTCGACGAGCTCGGGCACGTTGCGCGCCTCGACGGCGAGGTTACGCCTCACCATCTCCGTCGTGGAGGCGGTGCCATGTCCCACCAGGGGCGCAAAGGCGACTGTCGGTCTCGGGGTCCGCAACGCCTCCAGCACCGTGACGCCGGCGCCGTTGGTGACCACGACGTTGGCCGCGGCCATGAGCTCGGGCATGGTCGAGACGTAGCCGTAGACGGTCAAGCGACCGCGGTGGGCCGCCGCCAACGAACGTAACCCCTCCTCCAGGCCGGAGTTTTTCCCGCACACGGCGACGGCGTGCACCGCCGGCTCCAGCTTGACCAAAGCTTCCACGCCCGGGGCGATATCGCCCAGGCCCCAGGCGCCGCCCGTCATCAAGACCACGAAATCGTCCGGCGGCAGCCCGAGAAGCTGGCGGGCTTCTTCCCGGCTGAGACGGCCGAAACCGCGGCGCACCGGGGGCGCCCCCAGGCGCATGGTCTGCTCGAAGCCGGGCAGAAGGGCGTCATCGGCGGCCGTGTCGTACATAACGAAATGAAGGTCGATGCCGCGGTACGCCCATAAGGGATGAACATGGAAAGCCGGGCAATAAGTGACAGTGACGGTGGAGTAACCCCTTTTCTCTCTCATCCAGTCCAAGGCGGCCGAGCCAAAAGGGTAGGTCGATATGACAAGGTCGGGGTCACTACCGGCCACGGCCTTGGCCAACCGCCGACCGAAGAAGGCGCCCACGCCGGACCGGGCCAGGCCGGCGAACCGTTCGGAACGCGACAGCCGGTCGTAAAAGATCTCATAGCTCCAGGGCAAGGCCGAAAGCTGGAAACCGTAGGCCCACCGGGCGGCTCGGGCAAAACGCACACCCCGCAGTTCCATCGTGTCGAGCCTGAGGACCACGCATTCCGGCCAGCATTCTGTGATGGCTTCGGTGATGGCGGCCGCCGCCGCATTGTGGCCCTCACCCATCTCTGCTGAGATGATCAGGACGCGCCGAGGGACGTTAGCGTCTGTAACCGTCATACGCGCTTTCGTGCCCTACTTTCACTGCCCCTCCGATGTCCCGCCGCTAAGCCATGGTGCTCGTCGGTAGCCTACTCGCGCTCATCTCAGGCATGTTCAATGCCACCGCCGCCTGGCTCGAGAAGCGGGAGGGCATGCGCACGGCCACTGCCCGCACGGGCCTGCGGCTGCTGGCGGCCCTGGCCAGACGGCCGGGATGGATGGCGGCGATGGTACTGAGCGCTCTGGCCTGGATGGGAGAGGCGGCGTCCCTGGCCCTGGCCCCCGTCCCTATCGTGGCCACCCTGCGCAACGCCGGACGGGGTCTGCTCGTGGTGGGCGGCGGTCGCTGGCTGGACGAGCGCTTCAGCCGTCCCGAGCTCGTCGGCGTGGCTCTGGCCAGTGCCGGTGGCGTCATCACGGCCGTCGGTGCCGCCCACAGCCAAGTCGTGCGCAAACCGCTTTCCAATTGGGCCGAAATCGCCGTGGGCGCCTCCTGCATGCTCGCCGCCGGCCTGGTCGCCTTCTTTTCTTCCCGGTTGGCCGGCGCGCCGGGCGAGCACCGGCGCAAGGCGGCCGGCGTGGCCACCGGGGCCGCCGTGGGCTTGCTTTTCGCCGGCACCGGCGTGTTCACCAAGGAGATCGGGGACCGCTTCGCCATATACGGGGTGGGCGGGTTGACCGCCGTCCTGCCCAGTGCCGGCCTCTGGCTGATGGTCCTGATGTCGGTGTGGGCACAGAGCCTCCTCCAGCAGGCCTTCCGCCGGGCCAACGCCGCCAGCGTCTCGGCCGCCAACGCTTCGGTGGCCTCGCTCGGGCTCATCGCCGCCGGGTTCGCCCTCTACCACCAGGACCTGCCCGCCGGCGCCGGGGCCGGCCTGCTCATCGGGGGCGTGGTCGTCTCCCTGGCCGGCACGTCCCTGCTCCTCGGCTCCCGGCCC
This sequence comes from Acidimicrobiales bacterium, assembly GCA_049522375.1. Lineage (GTDB taxonomy): Bacteria > Actinomycetota > Acidimicrobiia > Acidimicrobiales > Palsa-688 > Fen-671. The sequence continues at coordinate 3,652 of JBEKNX010000143.1, forward strand.
GTCCTCGCCGCCGCGGCGGGAAAAGGGCCCGGCGCGCCCCAGGCCGTGCCCCGGCCCGGGAGCGGTTAGCTGGCTCGTTCCGTACGCGGGGTTGGGACCGTCCCGGCTCGTCCGGCCCGCCGCGCCCGGGGCCAGGAGCTTTAGCTGGCCCCGCTCGCCGCGCCCGGGGCAGCCGGAGCGACGACCTGCGCCTTCAATTCGGCGATGGCTTCGAGGATGTCCTTCACGCCCCCCTGCGTGTGGGCGTCGAGCAGGTCGATGATGCGCTCGACGTCCTCGAAGGTCTTGGCCGAGCGTGCGTCAGCGGCGACGTTCTGCAGGTTCTGGCCCACCATCAGGGCGGGCAGCAGGACCAACTGGATGAAGCTCTGGGCCAACCATTCGACCAGGATCACGAAACCGGCTTCGCCGATGACGCCGATGGTCGGCGTGATGACCTTCGCTTCCACCAGGGCCGCCGGCAACCCCAACAGGGCTACGACGCAGAAGAGCCAAAAGCACGACATGGTGCCGACGTTGGTAGTGACCCACAGGGCGATGCGTTTGTTGAACCGGGCGTAGGCCGAGTTGGTCGGCAGGTGGTCGGTGACACGAGCGTGCACGGCATGGCCGTGCTTGGTGAAACCGAAGGCGGGGACGTGGTGGTGCGCCTGGGTGGGATCCGGAGCAGTAGTGGTGGTCATGGAGCCAAAGCTTCGCGCGCCGCACCTCCCCGGACGCGCCTTTCACCGGTCGCTGAGCTTCTCGACGCCTATGTAGTAGGACCTCCCGTCGGCCAAGGTGACTTCCTCGGCGCCCGGCGGCGGCTGGTGGACGAAATGGACCTCACGGGCCAGCGTCTCGCCCGCCACCATCTCCCGGTGGGCGGCGACGGCCTGGCGCAGCTCGGGGACATGGGTGAGGTCGAGGCTCAGCTTGATGTGGTCGGAGACGTCGAAGCCCGCCTTCTTGCGCGCCTCTTGGACCTGGCGGACCAGGTCGCGGGCCAGGCCCTCCAGTTCGAGTTCCGCGCTCATCTCCAGGGAAAGGCTGACCACCAAGTCATTGCCCGGCAGCGCCCGGCTGGAGTCCTTGTCCCGGGGCACGAGAGAAAGGAAGTACTCCTCTTGCACCAGCATGTGCCCGGCCACCTCGACCTCGCCTCGGGGCAGGCGCATCCATTGTCCGCGGCGGACCGCCCCGATAACGAGCTGGGTGCCGGGCCCCAGCCGGGGCCCGAGCACCGCCGGGTTAACCTGGAGCACGAGGTCGGCCACTTCGTCGACCTCGCTCACCAGGTTGACCTGCTTGACGTTGAGCTCGTCGGCGATGAGCTCCCGGTACGGGGCCAGGGCCGGGGCCCCCGGGCCCGCCACGGTGACCGAGGCCAGCGGCAGGCGGGCCCTCAGCTCGCGCGCCTTGCGGATGGAGTGACCGGCCGAGCACACCTCGCGCACGGTGTCCATGTGAGCCACGAGGGCGGCGTCTTCGGGCAGGCAGGACGCGTCGGGCCAGTCGGCCAGGTGCACGCTGCGCTCACCGGTGAGGCCCCGGTAGACCGACTCGCTCAGCATGGGCAGCAAAGGCGCCACCGTCCGGCAAAAAGTGTGGAGCACGGTGTACAGGACGTCATAAGCGGCCAACTTGGCCGAGTCCGAGGCCTGGCTGGCCCCCACCCGGCTCCAGAAACGGTCCCGGCTGCGCCGTATGTACCAGTTGTTGAGAGCGTCGAGGAAGGCGGTTATGAGCGCGCACGACCGGTACAGGTCATAGGCGTCCATGGCCTCGGTGACTTCTTCGACCAGCAAGCGCAGCTTGGACAGGATGTAGCGGTCCAGGACCTCGACGGCGTCACAGGTGAGGCGGGCCTGGTGACCGTCGGCGTTGGCGTACATGGCGAAGAACTTCCAGGCGTTCCACAACGGGTTGAGCACCCCCCTCACCGCCTCCGAGGGGCCTTTGCGCTCCACGACGATGTCGCCGCCGCGCACGACGGGCGAAGAAAGCAGGAACCAACGCATGGCGTCCGCCCCGAACACGGCGAACATCTCATCGGGGTCGGGGTAGTTGCGCAGGCGCTTGGACAGTTTTTGCTTGTCCGAACCGAGGATCACGCCGTGGGCCATGCAGTTGAGGAACGGCGGCTTGTCGTAAATGGCCGTCCCCATTACATGCAGCGTGTAAAACCAGCACCGCGTCTGGCCCACGTACTCAACGATGAAATCGGCCGGGAAATGGCTCTCGAACCAGTCCACATTTTCGAAGGGGTAATGGACCTGGGCGAAGGGCATCGAGCCGGACTCGAACCAGCAGTCGAGCACGTCTTCGACCCGGCGCATCATCGATTGCCCGCTCGGGTCGTCGGGGTTGGGCCGCACCAGGTCGTCTATGCCCGGGCGGTGCAGGTCGGCCGGGCGCACGCCGAAGTCGGCTTCGAGCTCGTCCAGGCTCCCGTACACATCGGTGCGGGGGTAGCGCGGGTCGTCGCTCTTCCACACCGGTATGGGCGAGCCCCAAAAGCGGTTGCGGGTGATCGACCAGTCCCGGGCGCCCTCGAGCCACTTGCCGAATGCCCCGTCGCGCATGTAGGCCGGGACCCAGTTGATGTCCTGGTTCAACTGCAGCATCCGCTCCTTGATGGCCGTCACCCGGACGAACCAGGAGCTGACCGCCTTGTACACCAGAGGGGTGTCCGTGCGCCAGCAGTGGGGATAGGAGTGCTCGTAAGTCTCGTGGCGGACCAGGGCGCCGGCCCGTCTCAGGTCGGCGATTATGGCCCGGTTGGCTTCGAAGACCTGTACGCCCTGGTAAGGCGGTACCTCGGCGGTGAACCGGGCGCGCGAGTCGATGGGGCAAACCACGCCTATGCCGGCCTGCTCGCCGGCGCGCTGGTCGTCCTCACCGAAGCCGGGGGCCAGGTGCACTATGCCCGTGCCCTCCTCGGTGGAGACGAAGTCGGCGGCCAGCACCACGAAGGCGCCGGGTTGGCCGGCGAAGAAGTCGAACAGCGGGCGGTAGGACAACCCGGCCAGCTCACTGCCCTGCACCGTGGCCACCCGGCGCGCGCCGGGCAGGGCCGCTTCGAGGGCGTCGCCCAGCGCTTCGAGGCGGGCGTCAGCCACGACGTAGCGGGCCTTTTCGGTTTGCAGCACGGCGTAGCTGATGCCGGCCCCGACGGCCAGGGCCAGGTTGGAGGGCAGGGTCCACGGCGTCGTCGTCCACACCAGCGCCCGGACGGGCAGCGCCTCCCCGAAGAGGGCCTCGGCGGGGTGGCCGGGGCCGGGGGCGGAGAGCTCGAAGGCGACTGTGACGGCGGGGTCTTGTCGGGGCCGGTAGGCATTTTCGACCCTGGTCTCGAAATTGGACAGGGGCGTCTCGCACTCCCAGCAGTACGGGAGCACGCGGAAGCCCTCGTACAGCAGGCCCTTTTCGTACAGCTGGTGGAACGCCCACATGACGCTCTCCATGTAGGAGAGGTCCATGGTCTTGTAGTCGTGGGCGAAATCGACCCACCGGGCCTGGCGGGTGACGTAACGCTCCCATTCGGCCGTGTAGCGCAGCACCGAGGCCCGGCAGTACTCGTTGAAGCGGGCTATGCCGTAGCGCTCGACGTCGGCCCGGCCGGGCAGGTCGAGCTCCCTCACGGCTTCCATCTCCGCCGGCAAACCGTGGCAGTCCCAGCCGAAACGCCTTTCGACGCGCCAGCCGCGCATCGTCTTGTAGCGGGGTACGGCGTCCTTCACGTACCCCGTCAACAGGTGGCCGTAGTGGGGCAGGCCGTTGGCGAAGGGAGGGCCGTCGTAAAACACGAACTCCTCGGCCGTGCTGCGCGCCTTTACGGACGCCTCAAAAGTGCCGTCCTGCGCCCAGTAGGCCAGGACCTCGCGCTCTATTTCGGGAAAGTCGGGTTTATCGGCCACCCGCGGGTAGGCCGGCGGCCGGCGCGGTGCAGGGCTGGTTGCCACCTCACCATGCTAGGGGACAGGCGAAAGCGGCTCCGGCGCATTACCGGGCCGGGCCCGGGGCGCGCCAAACCCGCTCCGCCGGTCGGCACTGCCCCAGGGCCAATGCCCGGTCGGGCTCCTCCGTCAGTACTGGTGACTGTCGGTGCGGTCGAGCTGGGGACTTTCCTCGCCCTCGGGCTCTTCCTCGTCCTCCATCGCCAGGCACCACGAGGCGTGCTCGGTGCCCGGCATCGCCCGGCACTCGGGGCATGGCTCGACTGCCGCTTCCACAGACCGCTTCAAACTACGCGCCTCTTCGAAGCGCCGGTGCCGTCCCTTTTTCACAATGACTCCTGAGCGAGACGTGCGAGACATCGGCAGCCTACTGCCATCTCGGTCCCAAATGTAAACGCCGCACCAGCCCGGTAGGCCGTAGCTCTAGCATGAGCCTATGGCCGCTGAACTTGATGTCGACGCCATGCTCCAGCGCTTTCGGGACCGGGCCCACGCCGTACGCCAACGGGGCGTGCCCCCACTCGAAGGTGTTGACCGCAAGCGTTACGTCGACCAGGCCCGCACCGACTACATGGACTACGCCATGATCGGCGACGCCGTCGCCCTCTTGGAGGGGGGCATCCTGAGCTTGACGATCGACTTACGGCCCGAAAACCCCCGCCAGGCTGACCAGCAGGCCGGCAACCAGCAGGCCGGCAACCAGCAGGCCGGCAACCAGCAGGCGGGGGCCGGCGCCTAGGGCCCGGCGGTGACGGCCCGGCCCGGTGCCGGCCTGTCCTCCATCAGCAGGCGCCCGTGCCCGTCCAGGGCCAGCGAGGCGCCGCCCCGGGCCAGTTTGCGCAGCGGGGCGCCGACCAGGCCGGCCCGCCACCCCTGTCCCAGGCGGGCCTGCGGCTTGGCCGACAGGAACTCGACCACATCGCTGCGAGTGGCGAGAAGGGCGGCGTCGACCTCCTCGTCCCGGGCCAGCTGGGCCACCCACGCCGACGCCAGGGCCACGGCGGGCCGCAGCTCCTTGCTCACCTGGTCGGCCTGGGCGACTCGCAGCTGCTCGCTGGGCAGGGCCCGGCCCCGGGCCACGGCCTCCATGATCTCCTGGTCGGCGCCGCCCCGTAGGTACCGGGCATCGATGCCCCTGGTCTCGTGCAGCTTCTCGGCGCTGGGGGGCGGGCTGTGAGCGATCGACAGCAGCGCCAGGTCGGGCAGGACCATGCGCGGCTGCACGTCGTGCTCCCGGGCCTTGCGTTCCCGCCACGCCGCCACCTCCTGGGCGACGGACCGGGCGGCGCCTTGCAGCTGACGGTTGTCACGCAGCTTCCACCAGGCTTCCTCGGGGTCGGTGGCCCCGACGGGGCGGGCCAGGAGGGCGGCGCATTCTTCCTCGGCCCAGACGAGCCGGCCCCGGCTGGAGAGGAGCTCGGAGATCACGTCGGTGAGGGCCAGCAGATGGGCCACGTCCGAGGCGGCGTAGGAAAGCTGAGAGGCACTGAGCGGGCGGCGGCTCCAATCGGTGAGGCGGTCGCCCTTGGCCAGGCGCACGTGGAGGAACCGGTCGACCAGCGAGGCCAGCGAAGCCGACCCGTAGCCGAGGAACCCGGCCGCCACCTGGGTGTCGAAAAGGGTCGAGGGCAGGAGCTGGCACGCCCGGGCCAGGACTTCCAGGTCCTGGCTGGCGGCGTGGGCGACCAAGACGGCGGGGCCGCCCAGCACCTTGGCCAGCGGCTCGGGGTCGACGGCGAGAGGGTCGACCAGGGCGATGGCCACAGGGTGGCCCGGGGCGGGCTCCCACGCCACTTGCACCAGGGCGAGACGGGGCCAGTAGGTGCGCTCCCGGTGGAACTCGGTGTCCAGGGCGTAGCGGCGCGTCGAGCTCAGCTCTTCGACCAGAGCGGCGAGGTCCTCGGGCGTCGTTATGAGCCAGGGGCTGTCGCGACGGGGCGGGCCCTGGCCAGCCCAGGGTTGGACCGGGGCCCCCACCTATGCGCTCTCGGGCTCTGACCAGGCTCTGAGCTGCGCCAGGCTGCGAGCCAGCATGCGTGAGACCTGCATCTGAGTGGCTCCGATCAGCGCCCCGATCTGGGTCTGCGACCACCCGTCCACGAAGCGGAGATTGAGGATCAGGCGGTCCCGCTCGGCCAAGCGGGCCAAGAGCGGGGTCAGGACCAGCCGCCCCTCCACTTCGGCCAGGGCGGGGTCCCCGGCTCCGAAGCGGCTGGTGCCCTGCAGCTCGTCACCGGAAGGGCCGGTCGAGTCCAGGGACGAGCTGTTGCGCAGGCCGCCCGCCTCGAGCGCCTCGGCCACGTCTTCGGGCGAGGCACCGATGTGCCGGCCCAGCTCCGCCATGGTCGGCGACCGGCCGAGGGTCTGGGCCAGCTCGTCGATGGCCTGCTGGGCGTTTATGTAAAGGTCGTGCACCCGCCGGGGCGGCCTGACCCACCAGGACCGGTCGCGCAGGTGGCGCTTGAGCTCGCCGAGGATGGTGGCGGTGGCGAAGGTCGTGAGCTCGGTCCCCCGGGACAGGTCGTAGCGCTCCACAGCCTTGAGCAAGCCGATGAGGGCGACCTGGTTGAGGTCATCGAGATCCTCGCCCCGCT
>JBEKNX010000144.1:0-10174 GCA_049522375.1 Acidimicrobiales bacterium
TCGCCCTACCCGGCATCATCTTTGCCCTTCCCTCGGGCGCCGTCGGAGACGCAACGGACCGGCGCCTCGTCCTACTGTCGGCGAAGACGGTCTTCTTGCTTGGGGTGACTGGTCTGGCCTTGCTTGCCGTCGCCGGAGGACTATCGCCGTTTGGCCTTTTGGTGTTCATGGCCATGCTCGGTACGGCTGGCACCTTTTCCGCACCGGCCTGGTGGGCCACTCTTGGCGAGATAGTGCCCGAGGTCCTCCTGCCTCGAGCGCTCAGCCTCGATGGCCTCCAGTTCAACCTGGGCCAGATGATCGGCCCTGTCTTAGGGGGTGTTCTCCTGGCAACAATCGGCGCCGGAGGGATGTTCGCGGTAGCAGCAGCCCTGATGACAGGTCTGGTCGCCTTCCTGTTTGTCTGGCAGGGTCGACATCGGCGCCGTCCCTTCACGCCGGGCCACGGGTCCGCTGAGCGTATGGCGGGCGCCGTAGCGGTCGGGTTGCGCTACCTGCGCAACGCCCCGGCCCTACAGTTGACATGCTGGCGCACTTTCCTCTTCGTCCTGCCGGCCAGTGCCCTTTCCGCTTTGCTCCCACTCCTCGCTTCCCGGGGGCTCGGGGTCGGGGCAGTCGACTACGGGTTACTGCTGAGCGCCGTGGGGCTTGGTTCGGTGATCGGAGCGCTGGCGCTCCCGAAGCTGCACGAGCGATTTCACCTCGACGTCATGTTGGGCACTGTCAGCCTTTTCTGGGCCGCCTGCACGGCAGTACTGGCGCTCGCACACGATCGGGTCGTCGCCGGGATCGCACTGGCGGGTACAGGCGGTGCCTGGCTCATCGCGTTCACCGCCCTGAACCTCAGCGCCCAGCAGGCTGTGCCCAGGTGGGTCCTGTCGCGAGCCCTGGGCGCCTACCTCATGGTCTTCCAAACCTCCATCTTTCTCGGCGGGCTTTTGTGGGGCGGAGTCGCCGACGTGATCGGCGTGCGCCTGGCGCTCCTTGTCGCCTGTGGGGCCGTCCTTCCCGGAGTGCTGCTCGTCCACTTGCTCGGTCTTCCCGTCGTCGACCGACATGACATGCAAGTGGTAGCGCGACCGCAGCCCGACCTGATGGTGGAACCGGGGGAGGAAGACGGGCCGGTGATGGTCCTGGTCGACTACCAGGTCGACCAGGAGGACTACCGAGAGTTCGTGGACGCAATGGACGAGCTGCGTGCGGTGCGTCGGCGCACCGGCGTAACACGCTGGGGCCTGTTCGAAGACGCCAGACGACCTGGACGCTTTCTCGAGTCTTTCGTCGTCCCCTCGTGGGGCGGCTACCTCCTTCAGCGAAACAGGTACACGGCTTTCGACCTACGCACCTTCGACGCGGCGACGGCGCTCAACTCTTGCGGCGAACCGTGTGTGAGCTATTTCGTCGACCTCGAGCTGACCTTGACGCGGCAGCGGCGGGCGCGCTGGCGGCGGTGGCGCGGTCTCGGCCCTCAACGCCTCGGCCCCAAAGGCAGGCTGCCCCGGAACCATTGAATCAGACAAGCGAACGTGCCATGGAAACCAGATGGATCCATCAAAGCTGTGATCGACATGGCTTAGTCGACAATCCGTTAAAGCAACCTAAGGAGAACCTCATGAGCATAACCAAACAAACACACCGGATCGGCATTCTCGGCAGCGGGAACATCTTCGGCCGCTACGTAGCTGGACTGGCCCGCTACCCGGATCTGGAGATCGTGCGGGTGGCGGACATCGATGTGGCGCGGGCCAAACAAGCTGCAGCTGACCACAACGTCCCGGCGTGGGGCGGCGACGCCGAGCTCTACAGCGACGGAAACGTCGAAATCGTCGTCAACCTGACGCCGCCCGTGCACCACGCGCACACAACCATCACCGCCCTTGAGGCCGGCAAACACGTTTACGTTGAGAAGCCACTGGCTACCACGGTCGAGGATGGGCGCGCCGTCCTGGCTGCCGCCGCATCGACGGGACGCCTCGTCGGATCCGCTCCGGACACATTCCTCGGCAGCGCGGGCCAAACAGCACGACATGCCATCGACACTGGGCTTATCGGAGCCCCTATTGGTGCATCCGCCTTCATCCGGTACACCCGCGCCGAGACGTGGCACCCCGACCCACGCTTCCTATTTCAGGCTGGCGGCGGGCCGGTTATGGACATGGGCCCGTACGCCATCGCCAGCCTGGTCAACTGCCTCGGAGCGATCACCACGGTGGCGTCCGCGAGCCGCATCGGTGCTCCACAACGAACCGTCACCGCTCCGGGGCGTGCCGTGGACGTGGTCGATGTTGAGACGCCCACGCACGCCTCGGCCGTGCTTGGCTTTGCCTCGGGTGCCATCGGCACCACCCTGATGAGTTTCGATATCTGGGATACCGACCTGCCCTATATCGAGATCTATGGCACGGAAGGCACCCTGTCGCTGCCCGACCCGAACGCCTTCGACGGCGACGCTCGCGTTAGGCGCCACGAAGACCAAACCTGGACGGTGCTCCCGCCGATCGTCGCCCTCTTCGGTGCTGTCGGCACGCCCGAGCAGCAGCGACGGGGATTGGGCGTGCGTGACTTGGCGAACGCCATCGAGGGGGGGCCGCACCGCGCCAGCGCGCCCTTTGCTTTCCACGTCCTCGAGGTGCTTGCCAGCATCGACACCACCACGCCCGAACTCCGGGTGGTGAGACTCGACAGCACCTGCGAACGACCGCAACCGCGGTACGAGCACCGCGCCTGGCCCGGGCCGCTAGCGGCGGGCGGAAGAAGAAGAAGGGGCTAAGAACGGGCGAACGACCATCAGCGCGTAGACCTCACGTCCTGAACCCCGGCATCCGGCCCCTCTCTCAACGCGAACCCTTTCGGCGAGGCGAGGTAAGCCGGCTCTCGCCAGACGTAAATGCCCGGGGGCCCTTGTGCCCCACCTCCGAGCGGGGCCGACGAGCACCCGCACGCCCCAATTGTTCGTCGGCGGACTGAGTGCCTGAGGCTTTGGGGGTCGAACTCTTCCTAACCACCAACGACGGCAAAAGCGTCACCGTCCTGGCCACACCGGAGTAGCCCGCTATCCGACTCATGAGCAGGCGAGCCGTCTCCACTCCAATATCGTAGCTGGGCTGCGCCACGGTGGTCAGAGGTGGTCGGAGCAGCGAGGCCCAGGACATGTCGTCGAAACCGACAATCCCGATGTCGTCCGGTATGCTGAGGCCAGCCTCGGCGATGGCGTGCAGGGCTTCTAGGGTCATAATGTTGTTGTCCACAAAGACCGCGTCCGGCCTAGGGCTCAAGGAGAGCAGGCTTCGCATCGCCGCGTGAGCGCCGTCACGGCAAAATTGGCCTGTTCGAACGAGTGAGTCATCCAGCCCGACGCCTGCTTCTGCAAGGGCGAGACGGTAACCGGCAAACCGCTCCGTTGCGGTGGTGGTCTCCAGGGAACCCGTTATGCAAGCAATGCGCTCATACCCACCTTCGATGAGATGGCTCACCGCTTGCTTCGCGCCTCTTACGTTGTCCATCACGACGCAGTCGACGTCGTGATTGTTCAGCCGCCTGTCGGCGGCCACTACCGGGACACCTCGGCCCAGCAATGTGCTCACGTCGGCACCGCACGTGGCTGGGGTAACTATGACCCCGACGGCGTGCTCGGCCAAGGCCAGATCCAGGTAGGACGCCCATTTGACCGGGTCATCCTCCGCGTTACACAGAACCAGCGAATAGTCGGCCGAGTAAGCCACATCCTCCACCCCTTTGACAATGTCGGCAAAGAAAGGGTTGCGGATGTCGGAGATGATCAGTGCCCAGAAGTTGCTCCGCCGGGTGCGGAGGCTACGAGCGACCCTGCTAGGACTGTAGTTGAGTAACTCGATCGCCTTCTGCACCTTTGCCGCCAGCCGCGGATCAACCGTGGGATTGTTGTTGAGGACGCGAGAGACAGTAGTGGTGGAGACACATGCTTTCCGGGCGACATCGGAGATAGTGCTCACGGTCGGCAAACCTAGAGTTCTGGGAACGCGCAAGCAGACATGGTCAGCCACGTCCCATTAAGAAAACCACTCCTGGCGACCAGTTGACAGCCGCAGCACATACGAAAAGTCTACCAGTGCGGCCGTACAAGTTGCAAAGCGACTGAAGAAACCGCCAAACCCGACGCTCCGCGCCCTCTCGTGATCCCGAGCGTCAGCGACGGACCGGACTTGGCTTACGATGGCCCTTGTCGCGTCACTTCCGACAACCAATAGCCCTGGTCCGGATCGTCCTTCGAAAGGCGGGCCGATTAACTTTCAGCCCGTCTCGCTATCCAGTAGCGCGCCCTGAGCGGCCGACCGCTCCCACGCAGTGGGAGTTGACCGATCATCCGTGCCCTCAGCCCACTGATAAGCAGCTCGGCGAGCGGCCGCATGCCCGCCTAACGGCCGAGCATCTCCATGGCGGACTTCGCGTAACGGCCGCTGCTGAAGCAGACCTGTGGCCACGGCAGGCGAACCGTCCCCAGCACCCTGGCTGAGGCGCATCGGCACGTGGTGCGTCCAAAGGGAGGCGGGACGCAGACTCGTTTACGGTCGTCCGCTCTCGGGTCGTCGGGTGGTCCCCCCTTGTGCACTCGGTCAGGAGCGCACCGAGGATTACGCCGACGGCCCCAACTATGGGTGACGGCCCCGGTCAGCTCACAGCCACCGTGAGGCATCCTTACCCCTGAGCTGCGGCATGTGCCCTTGGGCACAGTGGAACCAAACGGCTCTGCCATGGCCCAAAATGCATGCAAACCGCGAAACCGCGAAGCGTGCGTTCCAGCGGTGACAAGCCCTCGCGGGCGAGCAGGTCGAACAGGTTACCGTCCCCCGTAGCCTCCGCGAGGCACCTGAGGGCGGCGTCGAAACCACTATATGGCAACGTGATATTGATCTCGTCATCAACCGCTCTACCCGAAAGATTGGTGGCAACGAGGGCCAACCGACCGTGATAGTGCCTCATCACCAAAAAGACGTCCGCTGAGCGCGAACTCACGCCCTCGTACACGCTGGCCCCCCAGGCCAACTCCGGTCGCCCGCCCCGAGCGAGGTTCACCCTGGCCAGCGTACCCTCAAGGCCTTCTTCGCCACCCACGAAAGTCATAAATGGGCCCCCGCAAAGCCCAAACAGCTCGACAAATGCCCTCGTCGCATCGATCCCGATCTGCTCACGACGCCACTTCTTGCCAGGCAACGGCCACCAAAAAGTGTCGTGCGAGTCGACGTGGTGGGCGGTCATCGACCCGCTGGGCAAGACGCAGTCACGGTCACGCATCCACTCCGCAAGCTCCTTGCCGGTGCGGACTCGCCGGGTGTCATCGAGCTCACCGATAGGCTGAATAACAGACGTAAACAGCCACTGCTCGTCGTAGTTGTAAGCGATATCAGCCGACTGTCGGAACAGTATCCCCGGAGGCTCTGTGTACAACACGGCGTCAGGCTTCTCAGCTTTCATTTCGCGCCGAAGTCTGCGGAAGAGCTCCAAGACCGCCAGCGGCGCGCGGCTCGCCCTATTTCGTTTGGCTTTGTCCCAGTTGGGGAACCAATTATAAGTCGGGGCATCCAAACGGAACCCGTCCAGGTCGAGCCTTCTCAGTAACGCCAGAGTACTATCAAGAAAATACTGGTGCCACCCTGGGTCGGAGACGTCGAAAGCCTTGGAGTACATGCCGGTCACGTTCCCGGCAGAGTCCCTGCAGAACCATTCCGGATGTTCATCGATCAAGGGATGGTGTTCGACCGATCCCTCGGTCCAGTAGCGCTCGAAATCGAGAATGTGGCGTGACCAAGAGATACTCTGGCGATCGTGCGCAAGATCTTCGGTAAAGCCGTCACCTGTGTCCTCTTCTAAACGTCCTGCGAAAGGCCCCTCTCGCACCGCCCGGGCGGTTGCCTCAACCGCCTCTCGGTCAATAACGCCATGCATCAGCAGGTCCAGGATCACCCTCATCCCTCGACCATGGCAGTCCTCGACCACGGAGCGAAGTACCGTTTCCTCCCCGTAGGTCGTCGAGATATCTGAATAGTCGTACACGTTGTAGCTGGGGAACGGCTGTCTCGGCATGATCTGGATGGTGTCGAAACGCAATTCCTGGATCCGGCCGATGTCAGCCCGTACATCTTGCACCGTTGGGTACGGCTCGTAACGATAGCCACCGGCAAAGACCGAGTAGCCGATCTGCACCTCGTAGATGGACGCCCCTCCCACCCACGCGGGGCGGTCAGCCGGTCCGACGATCCCCATGTCCGCCAGCCATTTCTTGACTTCACCCCGTACCACTGCCCACGGCCGGTCAACGAGATCGAGGTAAATCCCGGAGTAATGCAGACGGTCCTGCCGGCTCAATGCTCCCGTCAGACCGGTCGAAATATCTAGCGGGTTGGTTCCTCGGGCCCTTGCCGGGAGAGCGGCCTGAGAGGCCGGCCGATCAGCTCGGTGATCCGCGACTCGTTGGGCCGAGCGCTGGCTCGGTTGTCGGGCGCGCAAGCCGTCTCGTAGATGTTGCCCCGACGGCCCGTGAGGCGTCGTCGGGGGCCGCGGCACTTACCCGCCAAGCCCGGTTGCGCTGCTTCTTTTGCCACTGCGGGGCCGACGTTTTTGGAACTCCGTTGGCAGGCCGGGTTCGTTGGGGCTTAGCGAGACGCGCCAAAAGGTCAAATAATAGCCTCTGACCTGCTTGTGTTTCCGCAGCCCCAACGGGGTTCGAACCCGTGCCTCCACCTTGAGAGTGCAAATCCGGACGTTTAGGGGGTGACGCCCCGTAGCAAAAAAGCAGCTCAAGATGGGTGTTCCTGACGTCCCGTTATGCCGTCTGACCTATAATGTCGTCGAGTAGATGGGCAAGGGATGGGCAATCCGATGTCTCTACCTTGTCTTTACTCTTTATCAGGAGGTCGCCATGCAAGGGTCGATGCGCCAGAGGGGAGAGGGCTCGTGGGAGCTCCGCGTGTACCTGGGGCGGGACCCACTTACAGGTCAGAAGCGATGGACCTATAAGACGCTGAAGGGCGGTAAACGGGAGGCCCAACGTGCGCTCGCAGCGATGGTCGCTGACGCCGACGGCAGTGGCGTCGCCCCCTCGAGCGGTACGGTTAGTGAACTCCTCAAGCGGTGGTGCGAGAATTCATCGGCCGACTTCTCGCCGAGCACCGTCTTGCAGACCACCAGCTCCATACGCCTGTACCTCGTGCCCGGGCTTGGCCCCTATCCGGTAGCGCGGCTCCGAACGGAAGACATCGACAGGCTCTACCGGGAGCTACGAAAGCGGGGCGGCCAGAACGGCAAACCACTGGCGCCGGCGACGGTCAAAAGAGCACACGTGATACTCCACCGGGCCCTCGAGCAAGCCGTCCGATGGGGATGGATCCGCACGAACCCCGCTCACCAGGCGCAAGTGCCGCGCATCCCTGCGCCGGACATCGGACCGCCGGCACCTTCCGAGCTCGTGCGGTTGTTCGCCCTCGCCAAGGAGTACGACCCGGGTTTCGCGACATTCCTGTCGGTGGCCGCGGCCACCGGCGCCAGACGGAGCGAGTTGCTGGCATTGCGCTGGTCCGACATCGACGAAGCATCGGCCCGCATGACCATCTCCCGCGGCCTGGTGAACGGGCCTAATGGTTTCGTTGTGAAGGACACCAAGACCCATGGCGTACGTCGCGTCGCCCTCGATCCCAAGACAGCCGAGGTGCTCGCCGAGCACCGCCGCCGTGCTGAAAAAGCCGCGGTCACTTGCGGTGCCGTAATGGCGCCGGACGCGTATGTCTTCAGTCACGAGCCCGACTCGTCAGCGCCTTGGCGGCCCGACTCCACGACCCGTGCCTTCCGGCTGCTGGTCGAGCGCGCCGGCACGCCCCATGTACGCCTTCATGACCTCAGGCATTACGTAGCCACCCGCCTGCTGGCTGCCGGCGTGGACGTGCGGACCGTCGCCGGCAGGCTTGGCCACCGCAACGCCTCCACAACCCTCAATGTCTACGCCCATTTCGTGCACGACGCCGACGAAGAAGCGGCCGCGGTACTCGCCCGGCTCTTGGAAGAAGGTGCGGGTCGAGAGGACCGCGACGCTGACACGTAGTGATCTCGTGCCAAGGTTTAAGCCTGACGGATCATGTCGACGAGCCGCCACATCCCGCTGCTGGGATTGCTCCCCGAGGTGAACCGTCGCCCTCGTGTTTCGCGTCGAGCCTGATGGCTCTGGCCTTCGCCATCTCGTAACGGTCGACGAGGGTACCGACAGCGGCTCCGGACAAAGACTTAGAGCAGTGAAGGACCGCCTCAGCCTGCCCTTGGGCAGCGTGTCGATCGATGAAACCGTTCTGGTCCCCGAAATGCAGAAGGAACCACACCCTAGGCACGGGTTCGAAAGTGCAACATGTATATTGTGCTGTGGGGCCAAAGCGAGGGCCTCAGGAATGTTCGGGTGCTGGTCGACATCGAAGACGCACCAGATCTGATCGTGCGGCCGCCCTCGACCTCAGTTTGTTTCGTAAGCCTCCGCCCGTTGCGCCGCAATTGCGTGCTGGACTAGCGAGAGTGGGTACCTCGGAAATCGTCGATAGCAACCAATACCCGATCGCGATAAAGACGTCGCCACCCAACGAGGTACGTCTCCTCCGTGCGTTGACCTTCGACAAATACAAGAAGTTCAAGGCGGATAGCCGAGCGAGACACGCGTTGCCGGGGAGGACCAGCCTCGCGAGGACCGTTCAATTGCGTTCGCCCGAGGTGATGAAATCGGCCGCCGCGTCGAATTCCTGGCGGGACAGGATGGGCGTGGCGCCGTACCTTCCAGCGAGGTAGCGCCGGCCGATCGCCTCCTCCCGGCGCGGGTCGAGGTCGGCCAGCGGGTAGAGCCGCGTGCTGCCGTCCCCTCGCTTCTCGGTAAACCAGATCTGGTCCCGTCCAAGCAGTCGATCGCTGCCAGATTCGCCCAAGAGCATGGCGTCGTGGGAGTTGAAAACGAGCTGGGCGCGGTGCGGGTTCGTCTTTGGATCTTGGAACAGGCGGACAAGCTGGGCTACAAGGGCCGGATGGAGGCTGGCGTCGAGCTCATCAGCGAGGAACACCGCCCCGTCGGCGAGCGCCTCAACTACGGGGCCAACAAGGCCGAACCAGACCAGGGTCCCAAGAGACTCGTCCTGAGCGTCGAGCTCGATGTCGTCACTTACGCCCCGGTGCAGAAGACGAACACCGAAGTCCTGGAAGGGAGGGCCTTCTTCAACGCTTTCGGGTTCGCCTTCAAGACCGGCCAGGATCCGGACGGCTCGTTGGAGCCGTTCCCGCATGACTGGGTCTGGTTCGTGCTTCTTAGCCCCCGTGACGCCGAGATCCGCCGCTCGCAACAGCGAAAGGACCCATTCGCGACGCTCTTCTTGCCCAAGGAGCTGGGCAGTAAGCGCTTGGCGATAATGCCGGCTGTCTGCTTCGGCCAGGCGGAGGTTGCGACCGAACCACGCGTAGAGAGGGAGTAGGGCAGCGTGATTTGCTGACGCCGCGGTCGACAGGAACAGGGCGTTTGGCCGGAGCAACTCCACGACGGACCGGCCCTTGGACCGCTCGAGGTCTCCCAAGGTGACGTCGCTGCTCCGGCGATGGAACAGCAGCGAAGCCCTTCCGTTCGGGTACCGATAGGCCCACTCCTCCAGGACCTGCTCGTCGTCGATGACGAACCCATATTCGTGGCGAACCCCTCCTATAACGAGGTCCACCTCGAAGCGCGACGGGGCGGTGGTCGTCGCGGGGTCCAGCAGGTAAGGCCGTCGAGGGATGCCCCCAGTGGGATTGCCACTTCGGAAGGAGTTCAGTACATAGCCGCGCATGTCGTCCATTGCCCTCAGGACATTTGTCTTGCCGGAGGCATTGGCCCCGAAGACGCCAGCGACCGGGAGCACACCCAAGGGCCGGCCACCTCGGCGCCACGGTACCAAGCGGACCACGCTCTTCTCGGCCAAGCTTGTCGAAAGCAGAGAGAGCTCTAGCGAGTCGCGAAAGCAACGGACGTTCGTCGCCTTGAAGGAGAGAAGGACGGAGGCGCCACGGAGGTGATCGGTAGGGCTCATAGACTCATTATTGCAGGAAAGCCGCGCTACTGCGAGTCTAAGGACCAGATTCTATCCCCAAAGTGCCGAGACGCCTCCGCGTCAACGGCGACCACGAGCGCTGCTGGTTGGTACTCGTG
>JBEKNX010000145.1:0-14419 GCA_049522375.1 Acidimicrobiales bacterium
TGCCCTATATCCGCCACCTGCACCTGGCCGACTCCGACGGCCGCCTCCACGACGAGGACACCAGCGTGCATACTCCTCTCGGCCAGGGGCAGGTGGACTTCGCCGCTCTGCTGGCGGCTCTCAGCCCCATCGCCGACCGCCTCGACTGGTGGTGCGTGGACCTTTGTTATTGCGACGGTGCCGACGCCAAGGCGGCCCAGTCGCTCGACGTGGTCCGCAGCTGGGGCCCGGCCCGCTCGCCCGGCAAGGTGGTGCCGATGTGAGCGCCGGCCCGATGGCGACGATAGATATTGCTTCCCTGCCGGCGCACGAGGTGACCTCGGACGGGTGCCCGATCTCCTACCGCCTGGTCGGGGAGGGGCGCCCGCTGCTGCTCGTGATGGGGCTCGGCGCCGACGTCACCGCCTGGGCCGACCACGTCCCCGCCTATGCCCCCCGGTCTCGTTGCATCCTGGTGGACAACCGGGGCGTAGGCCGCTCGGGCCAGCCCGCCGGGCCGTACTCGACGGCGCAGATGGCCGACGACTGCGCCCGAGTGGTCAATGCCGTGGCCGAGGGACCGGTGGCCGTGGTCGGGATATCGATGGGCGGGGCCATCGCCCAGGAACTGGCCCTGCGCCACCCCGAGCTCGTCCGCTCCCTTGTCCTGGTCTCCACCTGGGCCCGCTGTGACGGGTACCTGACCGAGGTCTTCGACCACCTGCGCACCACCCACGGCGTGCTCGGCCCGGTGGAGTTCGCCCAGTTGCTCCAGCTGCGCATCTGGAGCTCGCCGTACGTCTCGGAGCACCTGGAGGAACTTCGCGACGCTCGTCAGGTGGCGTCCGAGGCGCCCGTCCCGGACCACGCCTTTGCCGCCCAGAGCGCGGCGTGCATAAGCCACGACACCCTGGGCCGCCTCTCTGCCATCGACGTGCCCACGCTGGTGACGGTGGGCCGTGAGGACTGCTTCACCGTGCCCGCCCACTCCGAGCAGATCCACGCCGCCGTGGGGGGGTCGCTCCTCGAGGTGTTCCCCGGTGGCCATACCCACCACTGGGAGCAGCTGGGCGCTTTCAATGCCCTCACATCGCAGTGGGTGGCGCAATGATGCGCACCGGGTGCCAGACCTACAGCTGGCAGATGTCCCTGCCCCTCTACCAGGGCAAGATCGACCACATCTGCGAGGTCGTGGGCCGGGCCGGCTTCGCCGGGCTCGAGCCCGAGGTCATCATGCTGGGCCAATTTGCCCGCGCCGAGCGCCTGCACGGCGCCCTGGAGGCCAATAACCTCCAGCTGGCGGCGCTGACCCTGGTCGAGGACTGGACGGGCGAGCACGAGACGCCCCAGGAGCGGGCGTCGGCCGACACCGCCATCGCTCTAGCCCAGAGCTTCGACGGGGCCTTGCTGGCGCTGTGCCAGATGCCGGGCCGGGACCGTGAGGACTTGAGGGACCGCCAGCGGCGGCTGCTCAGCTGCGTGCGCGACGTCGCCGAGCGGGCCGAGGACGCTGGCCTGCGCACGACGTTCCACCCCAACTCCCCCGAAGGCTCGCTCTTCCGGACCAGCGAGGACTACGAGGTCCTCCTCGACGGCCTACCGGCCTCGGTGGGCTTCACCCCCGACCTCGGCCACGTGGCCCGGGGGGGCATGGACCCGCTGGCGGTAGTCAAGCAGTACCGGGAGCGGGTCAACCATGTGCACGCCAAGGACATGGACGACCAGGGACGCTGGGCCCTGATCGGCACGGGCGTGGTCCCGGTGGCCGAGGTGGCGGAGCTGCTGCACCGGACGGGGTACCAGGGCTGGTTCGTGCTCGAGGACGAGTCCGAGCTGGCCGAGCGGGACCCCGACGGGGTGGCGGCGCAGCTGGGGCACTACGTCGAGCAGGTTTTACGACCACTTTCTGACAAGGCAACTTCTGACAAGGCAATTTCTGACCAGGCGCAGTACGACAAAGGAGGACCAAATGGCTAGGTACCGGATCGCCGCGAACATGGAGTTCGTCCGCAGCGCGGACAAGGGATTCGAAGAGGGCATCAAGATCGCCGCCGAGCTCGGCTACGAATGGGTCGAGCCCATGGTGCACACGGGCTGGGAGCTGCTCAGCGAGGTGCACTATTTCCACTCGTTCTCGATGGAGGAAGACCCGCTGTTGATGCGGGAGATCTGCGACCGCTACGGGGTGAAGGTGTCCAGCATCAGCGGGCACAGCCCCTTGATGAAGCCCGAGGCGGCCGTCCCCCGGCTGACCCGGGCCATCGTGCTGGCCGACGCCGTCGGCGCCGGGTTCGTAAACACCGACGAGATGGTCAAGCCGGACTGGATGGACGACGCCCACGCCCATGAGGTCATGCGCTACAGCCTGGAGAAGGCGGCCCTGGTGGCCGCCCGCCATGGCGTCTACGTATGCATCGAGCCCCACGGCGTCTACACCAAGACCTCCGAGGGCCTGCTACGCATCGTCGACCTGGTGCCTTCGCCCTGGGTACAGGTCAACTGGGACACCGGCAACGCCTACATCGCCGGGGCCGAGGACCCCTATGAGGGCCTCGAGCGCGCTGTCGAGCACGTCTACCACGTCCACGCCAAGGACATCTCCTTCGAGCAGAGCGAGAGCTCCCGGGGCACGGTGACGGGCACCCCGGTGGGGTGCGCCTGCGGCGAGGGAGTAGTCGACTGGGAGCGGGTGCTCCGCATCCTGGACCGCCTCGACCGGGAGATAACCCTCAGCGTCGAGTGCGGCACCATCGACCAGGCCGAGCGCAGCCTCAAGTTCCTCTCCGGCCTCGTCGGCCACCGGGGTTAGGCAAGTGCCTACGCCCAAGGCCCGTTTGGTGCCCCTGTACCTGGTCTCGGCGGACGACCCCGAGTTCGTCTTCCATACCCAACGGTTGCAGGTGCTGCTGGCCGGCGAGGCCGAGCTGACGGATCCGCTCCCGCTGGGGGCGGCCCTGCCGGAAGCCGACGCCGTGGTCTTCCCCCAGATGGTGGGGGAGGCCTACCGACGCGTAGACGACTTCCGCCGTCTCAGCCTGCCCGTCCTGGTGCTGACCTCGGACTTCGGGACCATGGCCATGTGGGACTGGGAGATCATCAGCTACCTGCGGGCCGAGGGCGTGGAGGTGATGGCGCCGTACTCCCTGGACGGGGCCAAGACGGCGTGCCGCGCCGTGGCCACCAAACGCCAGCTCGCCGGGGGCCAGTTCCTCGTCTACCAGGACCACCCCGGAGAAGGCGGGGAGCAGCCGAGCATCTTCAAGCGCTTCTACTGGTGGGAGGACCAGTGCTCCCAGCGGATCAAGCAGAAGTTCGGCCTGCGCATAACCAAGCGCAGCTTCGCCGAGCTCGGGGCCCGGGCCAAGGCCATCCCCGACGCCGTGGCCGCGGCCGAGTGGGAGCGGGTGCGGGACCAGGTCCCCGTGGCCGACCTGAGCGACCGGGCCACTCTCAGCGCCATCAAGCTCTACCGGGCCGTCCGCGACGACCTCGACCAGGAGGACAACGTCCTGGCCGCCGGCATCAACTGCCTCAACGAGTCGGCTTACTCGGACACCACGCCCTGCCTGGCCTGGGACCTTCTCTACTCCGAACGGGACATGATCTGGGGCTGCGAAGCCGACACGGTGTCAATGCTCACCAAGTTCCTGGTCAACCGCTCCCTGCGGGCCCCGGTGATGATGACCAACCTGTACCCCTTCCTCATGGGCCAGGCCGCCCTCCAGCATGAGAAGATCTCCAACTTCCCCGAGGTCGAGGGCAACCCCGAAGACTACGTCCTGGGCGTCCACTGCGGCTACCTCGGCGTGCTGCCCCGGCAGTGGTCCGTGTCCTGGAAGGTGCGCCCCAAAGCCCTGGCCATAGTGGACGAAAACGCCATCGCCCTCGACGCCCGGCTCCCGCTCGGCGACCTCAGCCTGCTCAAGCTGGCGCCCAGCTTCCAGAGCCTCACCGTGGTGGAAGCCGAGCTCACCGGCTACGCCGGCTTCCCCGGCTCCGACTGCCGCAACGGGGCCGTCATCCGGGTGCCTGACGGCCACGCCCTCATGGCCCAGCTGCCCTCGCACCACTCGATCCTCAGCACCGGCCACGACCTGCCCGGCCTGGAACTGATGGCCTGCGTGTTCGGCCTGGAGGTGGAGACGATCGGGGCCTGAGGTAAAGGCGGCGACCACCGACGGTGGTCGCCGCCTTTACGGGAGGTTTATCACTGCAGCCGCGGTCCTCGCTAGCCCGGCGGCCTTGCCGCCTGGTTGCGACGGCACCAAAGCAACGGCCGAGGACCCTTCTAGTGCTGTCTCACGTCGTGGTTGTTTTCTTGCTCCAGGGCAGCCCGCCGGGGTTGGCACGCCAAGCCCAGAGCCCGGCTGCGGCCGATATCGGGACTGCCGCGAGGTACCCGAGGAAGCCAGTCAGTGCCAGGTCACGGTTATGAGGGCGGCGGCGAGAAGAAGGAGCTGATAGACGAAGCCCACTACGGCGGAGCGTCTGTCCTCGCCCGTGCTCCCCAGCATCAGTAAGGCCACGGCTAAAAGCACAGCCACCGCCCAGGCGGCGTTGGCGGGGCCGAGGAGATGGAGCACGCGGTCGCGGAAGTCGTAGCCTGCGTCGTGCTGAAACGCCGAGATGATCGACGACAACCAGAAAATCACCAGTCCGGCCAGGATGGCGGCCGCCCCCAGTACCCAGGGCGTCTTGGACAGGGCCTCGGGGTCGATGGGGGGCAGCTTCACGTTGAGGGTGAAGCCCGCCGTGGCCGGTCCCGCTCCGGCCGTGGCGGGTCCCGCTCCGGGCGGCGGCGGAGGTGGGGAGCTCGGGGGTGGGAAGCTGGGCGGTGGGTAGGAGGGTGGGGTACCGCCCAGGTTCAAGTCGGGCTCAGCGCTCTGCCCGACTGGATCTACGGGGCTACCGCTGTCGCTCATGGTGCCTCCTGTTGAGTGTGGTATCGCGCACCATATCGCGATTCGGCCCCGCCATGAGGGATAGGGCGCGGTCCACGGCTTCCGGCCGTGAAGCCTTCGCCGTGCGACATGGTTTGAGAATTGTTCGCGTCCAGCATCCTGCGCTTTGGTGCAACGTGCGCGCCATGGTGGAACAGGTGGTCCACGACCTTTTCTGTAATCGAGCGCGCACGGTGGCTGGCCCATCACGGCGGGCTAATGCTAGTGCTTCGCTGCTCGGGACGCTGTACCGTGGTCGGTTACTTCCCCCGGGATGGAAAGACACGCGTGGGCCTCATCGTTGTTGAGTGTGACTGGCGGCGGCGAGGCCCGCGCGAGGGGACCATGCGCAAGATGGTGGTCCGGTCCATGCCGGCTCGGCGCGCGGGCCGCCGCTCAGGACAGTGCGGCGCCGGCTGCAGCCGTGGCTCCGGCGCCGGCGCCGCCGTCGGCTACGGCCGGCTCCAGCAGGGGGAAGTGGCAGGCAGCCAGGTGGCCGGGACCGAAGAGGCGCAGGGGTGGCTCTTCCTGGGCGCAGATCAGCTGGGCGGCCGGGCAGCGAGTCCGGAACCGGCAGCCCGAGGGCGGGTTGAGCGGGCTGGGAAGCTCGCCCCAGACGTTGGCGGCGAGCAGCTTGGTCTTGTCCCGGGTGGGGTCGGGCTCGGGCACGGCGGCGATCAGGGCGGCGGTGTAATGGTGGACGGGCCGGCGGTAGACGTCGTCGCCCGAGCCGACCTCGACCAGCTTGCCCAGGTACATGACGCCGATGGTGTCGGCCATGTACTTGACCACGGCCAGGTCGTGGGAGATGACTATGTAAGTAAGGCCATGGTCGGCCTGGATCCGCTTCATTAGGTTGAGGACCTGGGAACGGATGGACACGTCCAGGGCGCTGACGGGCTCGTCGGCCACGATGACCTGCGGGTTTAGCGTCAGCGCTCGGGCCAGGCCGATGCGCTGGCGCTGGCCGCCGGAGAACTCGTGCGGGAAACGCTCCACGGCGTTTTGGGGCAGGCCCACCTCGCCCAGCAGGTCGCTTATGACCTTGTCCTGCTGGCTATGGGTGCCGACGCCCTGTAGCTTCATGGGCTCTCGGAGCAGGGCTCCCACCCGCATACGGGGGTCGAGGGAGGCGATGGGGTCCTGGAACATCATCTGCAGGTCCTTGCGGAAGCGGCGCAGCTGCCGCTCGCTGAGGCCGGCCACGTCCGTGCCTCTGAGGGTGATGCGCCCCCGGTCCGGTTTCTCCAGGCCGACGATGATCTTGCCCAGCGTGGTCTTGCCGCAACCCGACTCGCCCACCAGCCCGAAGGTCTGGCCCGGGCCCACGGCGAAGGAGACCCCGCTCACCGCCTTGACCGAGGCCACCTGGCGCTGGAGCACCATCCCCGACGTCACCGGGAACTCCCGCACCACGTCATCCACTACGAGGAGCTGGTCGCCGCCCTCGCCCAGGCCGGCGCCAAAGCCATTGCCTCCGCCCGCAGTGACGAGCGCCGGCACCCCGCCTGCGGCCGTCGCCCCGCCGGCGCCGGCGCTCACGCCGCCCACCGCCACCAGCCGGGCCAGGGGCCCGTCGACGGGGTGCCAGCAGGCGAAATAGTGGCCGGCGGCGGCGGGCTCGAGGGGTGGTTCGTCCGTCTGGCATTTCTCGGTGGCCCGGGCACAGCGGGGGGCGAAACGGCAGCCCGGCGGCGGGGCGGTGAGGTCGGGGGGGATGCCGGGGATGCTGAACAGGCGTTGGTCCCGGTCCTGGGTCAGCAGCGGGATGGAGCCCAACAGGGCCTGGGTGTAGGGGTGGTGCATGTGGGTGAACAGCTCGACGGTGGGGGCGGTCTCGACGATGCGCCCGGCGTACATGACCTCGACCCGGTCGGCCCGGCCGGCCACCACGCCCATGTCGTGGGTGATGAGCAGCACGGCCATCCCCAGGCGCTGTTTCAGGTCGTCGAGCAAGCCCAGGATCTGGGCCTGGATGGTGACGTCGAGAGCCGTCGTCGGCTCGTCGGCGATGAGGAGCTTCGGGTCGCAGGACAAGGCGATGGCGATGATCACCCGTTGGCGCTGGCCGCCCGAGAGCTGGTGGGGGTAGTCGTCCAGCCGTTCCCGGGGGTGGGGGAGGCCGACCAGGTCTAAAGCCTCGGCCGCCCTTCCCATCGCCTCGGCCTTGGTCAGGGCCGTGTGCCGGCGGACCTGCTCGGCGATCTGCTTGCCGATGGGCATGGTGGGGTTGAGCGAGGTCATGGAGTCCTGGAAGATCATGGCCACCTCGTTGCCCCGCACGTCGCGCATCTGCTTGTCGGTCAGTTTGACCAGGTCCCGGCCGTTGAGCTTTATGGAGCCCCCGACGATGTGGCCCCCGTTGGGCAGCAGGCGCATTACCGACAGGCCGGTCATGGACTTGCCGCAGCCGGACTCGCCCACCAGGCCCAGGGTCTCGCCCGCCCCGATGCCCAGGTTGACATTTCCCACCGCCTGGACCACCGAGCGCGACAGCTTTATATGAGTGGAAAGGTCCTCGATCTCGATCACTGGCGCCATGGGGCCGGCTGTCATGGGGTTGCCCGGGGGTGACATGGGGGTGCCGGTCTCCTCGTCGTCCCGGTCCCGGCCCTCAGCGCCGCCGCAGGCGGACGTCGACGGTGTCGCGCATGGCGTCACCGATGAAGTTGAAGGCCATGACCACGGCCACCAGGCAGACCCCCACCGGGTAGACCACCCACCAGTACCCGTCGGCCAGGTAGTTGAGAGCGTTGGAGAGCATGTCGCCCCAGCTCACCGCGGGGTAATTGAGCCCGAAACCGAGGAAGCCGAGTATGGCCAGCAGGTTGATGGCGTCGGCCACCTGGAAGGTGATGTTGACGATCACCACCCCCAGGGCGTTGGGGATGAGGTGCTTGTAAATGAGGTGGGTGCGGCTGGCCCCCATGGTGCGCGACGCCAGGACGAAGTCGCGCACCCGCAGGCTCAGCACCTCGCCCCGCACCAGCCGGGCGGACACCAGCCAGGAGAAGGCCCCGATGATCAGCGACAGGTTGACCACGGTGGCCCCGTTGTAGCGGTCCCCGACGATGAGGATCACGAACAGCAGGGGCAGGGACAGCAGGATGTCGACGAAGCGCATCAGGGCGGAGTCGACGATGCCGCCGAGCAGGCCGGCCACCGCGCCGACCAGGGTGCCGATGACGGTGGCGATCACCGAAGAGAAAAAACCGATCTCCAGCGCCGCTTGCCCGCCCTTCATTATGCGGCCCAGCTCGTCGAAGCCGTTGGCGTCCGTGCCCAGGGGGTTGGCGGAGCTCGGCGCAAGGAAGGCGTTTATCACGTTGGTCGAGGTCTGGTCGGTGTGGTAAACGAAGGGCCCGAGGAAGCAGAACACGACGAAAAACAGGATTATGGCCGCTCCGACCACGGCCAGCTTGTTCTCGACGAACGAGGACAGCGCCAGCCTCCAGCCCGCCCGCGGCCCCTGGACCTGTCCCCCTTCGGGACCGGGGGCTGGGGGCTTGAGCTCCTCGGCGATCTCGCCGATCGTCACGGACATTTCCGGCCCCTCAATTGATCCGGATGCGGGGGTCGGCCACGGTCAGGGCTACATCGGCTACCAAGTTGCCTACCACGGTGGCGATGCCGGCCATAAGGGTGAGGGCGATGACCGTCGGGAAGTCCTCGTTGCCGAGCTCGTTTATGAACAGCAGCCCCAGGCCGTGGGAGTTGAACAGGTACTCCACCACCAGGTTGCCGCCGAGGAGGGCGGGGATGGACAGGCCGATGAGGGTGACCATGGACAGGCTGGCGTTGCGCAACAGGTGGCGTCGCAGCACCACCCTCTCGGCCAGGCCCTTGGCCCGGGCCAGTCTGATGTAGTCCTGGGCCAGGGCGTCCAGCGCCGAAGAGCGCATGTAACGGGAGTACCCGGCCACGGCGGTGATGGTCAGGGTCATGATGGGCAGGAAATTGTCCCGAAAAGAAAGGATGTAGGGGATTATCCCCTCGTTCTGGCTGGCCTCGGCCGGGAAGACGTGAAAGGAGATGGCGAGGAAACCGATGAGCAGGATGCCGAGGAAGTTCTGCGGCATCGAGTAGGCCGTGAAGGCCAGGGCGGTGATGCCCTGGTCGGCCACCGAGTTCCTTTTCACCGCCTGGAAGATGCCGAGGGGGACGGCGATCAGGATGCTGAGGAACAGCGCGCTGCCGGACAGCCACATGCTGTGGGGCGCGTTCTCGACGATCAGGCTGTCTACGGTCTGGTTGAGTTTGTAGGAGTAACCGAGGTTGCCGTGGAGCAATTGCCAGAGATAGCTACCGAACTGGCTCAGGGCGGCGCGGTCATAGCCGTGGGCACGGTTGAAAGCGTCCACTGCGGCTATGGAAGCCTTGTCCCCGAGCACGGCCCGGCCCGGCGTGGGCGCGATTATGTGCGTGGCCATAAACGTGAGCAGGGCGATGCCGAGGACCACCACCACCGAAATGGCCAACCGTCGGATCAGGTACGCGGTCATAGCTCAGGCTTCCCTGCCGGCTGCGACACAGAGGAGCCTGGCCCTGGTCCCGGGCCAAGCTCCTCTCTCCGGCAACGTGTAACCGTTCCTACTTCTTGAAGTACCAATATTCCGGGCTGAACTGGTACTGCGTAGCGTCAAAGAAACTGGCGGCCGGTCCCGACAGCGTGTTCTTGAAGGCCTCGATGCGGTCCTCGTCGGGCTGGAAGAGGCCCGGTTGCTCGGCGGTGACCAGGGAAAGCTCCGTCTGCACGGCTGAGTTGCGGAGCGAGAACTCCGAGCTCAGTATGTCCTTGTCGAGTTGCGGGTTACTGAAGCCGCCCTGGTTGAACGAGCCGGTGGTGTTGAACAGCTCGTTGGTCGTCGGGTAGTAGGCGTCGGTGAACCCGCCGAAGTCCTCCATGGCCCACAGCTTGTCGTTGGAGGGGTTGGAGACGTCCGACAGCTCGCCGGTGACGTAGTTGAAGGTCTTGGCGATGAGCCTGATCTTGATGCCGACCTGGTTGAGGTTCGAGGACCACGCCTCGTCTATGGCTGCGGTGACCGGGCTGTTGTTGGCGTAGTACAGGTTCCACGGGCCCATGGGCGTGCCCTTGGGTATGCCCGCCCCGCACTGGTTGGCGCCGGTCCCCGGGCGCTGGCACGTCGTGGTGCCGTTGGGCACCACCTTCCAACCGTGGGAACTGAGCATTTTGGCCGCCGCCGGGATGCTGAACGGGTACGGGTTGGAGGTGGCGTCAGAGGGGGTGAAGGGGCTGACCGGTGCGGCCGGCACCGGGCCGTAGGCCTCGCCCGCGGCCCCGTCGTAGATGCCCCGGGACCTGATCTCGGCCGCCTCGTCTTGCAGGTGGGCCAGGGCCTGGCGGACATAGAGCTGGCTGATGACGTTACCGAAGTCGCCCGTCATGTCCTTGAAGTTATAGGCCACGTAGCTGAAGCCGAAGTCCGGGTAACCGAAGACGCTGTACCCGTCGGACACCAGGGTGTGCACCTGGGGCAGGTCACTGAAGTCGACGAAGCCGACGGTCAGTTTGCCCGTCCGGAGCTGGTCGAACTCGGCCGACACCGAGGTGAAGGCGACGTCGTCGATCTCGGTGATGCGCGGCTTGACCGGGCCCGTGTAGGCCGGGTTGGCCACCAGGGTATTGGCGTCGGTGGCGGGGTCGAAGGATTTGATCTTGTACGGCCCGTCCACCACTTGCCACAGGGGGTTGCTGCCGTAAGTCGACAGGTCATCGGACTGCTTGTTGAGGAACTTGTAGATGGACTGGGCACTGGCCAGGTTGTCGAAGGGGATGATCTTCCCCGAGAGGCTCGTCTTCGACCAGGCGTGGGCGGGCATCGGCGTGAGCACCCCGAGCTCCTCGAGGAATATGAAGTTCTGGTTGTAGCTCTTGGTGAAATTGATGACGAACGTGCTCAGGTTGGGCGTGGCCACCGACGTCACGTCGTCGGGGTAGAGCCCGGGCGTGTAGTCGCCGTCGTTGGCCGGGCTGAGCTTTACCGCTCCTTCCTCGATCCAGTAGTGAAAGGCCAGGTCCTGCGACGTCACTGGGGTGCCATCGGACCATTTCCAGCCCGGGTAGAGGTGGATCGTCACCGTCTTGTTGTCGTTGCTGAAGATGGGCGGCTTGCCGATGCTCTGGCTGTAGTCGATGACGGGGGCGACGCCCTTGGGCGACCACCACAAGGGCCGCCACATGTAGTCATCGAACTGGTCGAGGGTGGCCACGGACGTGTTGGCCGCCGGCGGGATGGGGAAGATGTAGGTCGGCCCGCCGCCCGGCGGTTCGGCGATGCTGACCACGCCACCGTTGGCCGGCGCGCCCGTTTGGGGCGGCACCGACCCCAACGCGCCCGGCAGCGTCGTAGAGCTAGCTGACCCACTGGCGGTGGCGGCGGTTGAAGTGGTGGCGCCTGCGACCAAGACCAGCGCGGCCATTAAGGCCGTCCCGGCTCGTGCACCGGTGCTGAGTCCGCGCATTAGAGCTCCCTTCAGGGTTGTTAAGTAGCCGTTTCGCCCGGCTACACCTGACCGTAAGTTACCCCTTTAGCTCTCCGGTATCCCGCCATCCCCATCCCGACCAGGCCTAACAGCCCTAAAGCCCAAAGTTCGGGGTACCAAGCGAAGCCCTCGTAACGGAACACAACGTCATGGGTGCCCGGCCCCAGGTCCACGCCCACCAGCGCCGGGGCCAGCATTTGGGTCTGCAGCGGGCGGCCGTCGACCCAGGCGTGCCAGCCCGGGTCATAGGCCACGCTGAGCAGCAGGGCCCCCGGCCGTTGCAACGTCACCTCGGTGCGCAGCGTCCCGGCCGGCAGGTCGGGCTGGACGCCGTCGACTACCCCGGGCCCCGGGATGCTCGTCCCCAGGAGCGGGGCGCTGGCCGGTACCCCGGCGGGGACGGCCAGGCCCGGCCAGCGCACGGCCCACTCCTGGTGGGGGCCGACCTCGTCCAGGAAGGCGCCGAAGCGGCTGCCGATGTCGGCCCGGTCGGCGGAGATGACGCCGGTGACCTGGACGAGGCTCACGTAACCGCTCGACGCGACCTGCCACAGGGCGTAGTTGCCGTCCGCCATCACTTCCTCGGCCGGGACGGGCGTCGACATCCCCGCCGGTAGGAGCAGGTAACGGACCCCGAAGAGGGGGTAGTCGGCCGGGTTGTCCTCGTCGAAGTCGGCTTCGGCGTCGAGCATCAGGGACAGGGAGGGGACGACGTAGGTCATCTCGTCGACGTCCTGGCTCAGTAGGTACTTGAACACGGGCACGTACCCGACCCGGAAGCTCGAGCCCCAGTTGCTGGGCAGGCCGGCATAGACGCGCCCTTGGCCGTGGGCCTTGATGTAGGCGACCAGCGGGGCGACCATCCGGCCTTCGGTGGCATCGGCATGGCGCTGCACGGCACTGATGGCGGCATCGTTGGTGTCGTACTTGGCGATCTCCGAAAAGGCGGGCCACAGCCAGCCCCCGCCCCCGGCGGCCACGCCGGCGAGAAGGGCCCTTTGCCAGCGCGGCGAGTCGGTGAACGTACGTACCAGCCGGTAGGCCGTGTCCCAGGCCCAGGCGGCGCCGGCGCCGGCCATGTAGATACCGGCCAGCTGCGCTCCCATCTGGAAGCGCCGGAAGTAGAGGTCGGCGTGGGCGGGGACGATGTTGGCCAGCGCCCCCCAGGTGGTGGGGCCGAACGTCAGCAGCAGGCTGGCGACGAACAGGGCCAGGAAAGCGCGCGCCACCGGGGCCCGTTGCCAGCAGGCGATGGCCAGCAGCACGCCCGCCAGCACGATCACGCTGATGACCGGGACCCTCCGGCGGGCGTCGAAGACCTGCCCGGTGAACAGCCAGGCCAGGACCTGGTGGGCACCGTAGCCCTTCACGTAGGGGGTGTTGGCCAGGAACTGGTTGGTGGCCGACGTGGCCCTGAAGACCATGATGGGGACTATCGCCCAGGCGGCGGCGACCAGTGAACCGGCGAAGACCAGCGCCCCCCGGGACAGCCGGCGGCCCAGCGGCGCCGGCGCTACCAGGGCGATGACGATCACGGCCAGCAAACCGAGGTAACCGCTCTCGAAGTGGAAGGCGATAGTGAGGCCGATCAGGGCCGAGGCCAGCCAGGCAAAGCGCAGGTCCCTCATGGCCCGCCACGTGCTGGCCCAGGCAAAGGGCAGCGTCCAGGAGGCCAGCAGTTGCGTCCAGACCTCGGCACCGCCGGTCCAGCTGTAAGCCCCCCGCTCGAAGCCGATGCCCGTGTGGCTCACCATGAACGAGCACAGCAGCGCCGCGGCCAGCGCCACCCGCCGGCGCAGGCCGAACAGCCGGGCGGAGGAATAAATGGCAAAGGGCCAGAAGGACACGAGCAGGTACATCGACCAGCGAAAAGTGGTACCGGCGCCGAAGACCGTGCCCACCAGGCCGGCCAGGGCCGACCCGAGGCCCTGGTAGCGCATGTACTGGGCCGACCCGAGGCCGGTATAGGGGAACCAGGAAGTAAAGGGCAGCCTCCCGGCCAATATGGTCTTGGTGGCGAAGCGGACCATCTCCTCGTGCACGGCGGCGTCGTTCAGGTAGGACACGGGTTGGGTCACCGAGCGCAGGCTCCACAGGTTCCAGGCCACGACCACGGCCACGGCCACGAGGGGGATCCTGGCCAGCAGCGGCGAGCGCGAGGCGTTGGGCGCCGGCTCGAACAGGTGCTTCAGGTAGAAACCGACCTTGCTCCTGAGGTCGTCGGCGGCCCTTGCGCCTCCGGTTACCTGGCTCGCGGCTGGTGGCACGCTGTTGCCAGGCGGTCCTAGCGGGCGCGCACGATGGGGCCGGTCCACAGCGGCTGGCCCACTGGCAGCACCGGCTTGTCGGTCATGCTGTTGACCACCCCGGCGGCCGAGGCGTACCAGGCGCAAGCGGCGGTCAGCACACCGACATAACCGCTGACGTGGATGAGGTCGGTGCCGGCGACGTGGCCCGAGCCGGCCAGGAACTGGCCGATGAAGTAGGTGACGAGGGTGACCTCGAGGGTCAGGAACACGGCGAAAAGCGCCTTGCTCAGGCGCGTGCTCCACGCCAGCATGTAGGAGTTGAATATGGCGAAGGCGGCCACGAACCAGCCCAGCGCGTTGTGGACGTTCATGCTGGCGGGCAGGGCGCCCAGCAGGTCCATGATGACGAAGGTGGCCAGAGCGCCCCAGAACGCCCCGTACGTGGTGAAGGCCGTGGCCCCGAAGGTGTTGCCGTTTTTGAACTCGTGGTGGCCGGCGATGAACTGGGCCAGGCCCCCGTAAAACAGGGCCAGCCCGACCCAGACCAGGTCAGGGGCCCAGTTGGCGTTGTGCACGGCCAGGACGAAGGTCGTGAGGGCGAACCCGCCCAGCCCGAGCGGGGCCGGGTCGGCCCGCGGTGGCACGGCGGGGGGAAGTGGCGCCTGTGGTGTTTCATTCGGCGCGGCCATAGGACTGTATTTCCTCCAGTTCCTTCGCGCTCAGTTCACGGGGCGCTTCGCCGCG